>NZ_JARKII010000021.1:0-28176 GCF_029309855.1 Chelatococcus sp. XZ-Ab1
GCCGGATCGCCTCCCATTCGAAATCCGTCAGATCGTAGCGGCCCATCGCAAAGCTCCCGAAAAGGAGCTTGAATCACAATCGCCACCGTCAGGGAACCCAGAGCCGTTTATGGGTTTACGGCCTAGCAGGTATCGAACCCGCCCCGGCTGAGGCAACGTTTCGCCGTTGCGTCACGACCGGGAGATTCTGCTCTCCCTGGACCCATCAGGCAGGGGCTTTCCGCGCCCCTTGCAACCACGGCCAGGGCTGTTCGCGCCCTGGGCCACGACCGGTGTTGCGGCACCGGCTTCGCGCAAAGGAGAGATGTCGGCTCTCCCTTTGCAATCCCATCGACCGGGGATCGTGCGCCCCGGACCCGCGTGTGACGCGGGCGGTGGGGTGGCGGCGATGGCGCGCGGAATGCGCGAGGCCGGCGACGCGGCGGCGCATTTATGTATGTGCGCATGACGGAGAAGAAGCGCGACGCCCCGATCTCTTACCGCCCGCCGGAAGCCCTCCGCGAGGAGTTCCGCGCGCGCGTGGAGAAGTCGGGCCTCACCGTCAGCGCCTTCATCACCGCCTCCATCTTTGCCCAAGAAGCCCCCCGTCAGGCCCGGCGCGCGCCCATCGAACAGCAGCAGGTCACGCGTCTCCTTGCAGAGACGGCCGCCCTGCATGATCGCCTGCGCGCGCTCGGCGATGCGGATCGGGTCGATCCGGCGCTGTTCGATGCAGCGGTCCGGGACCTGCAAATCATCCGCGCCGCGTTGCTGTCGGCCTTGGGGCGCCGACCATGATCGCGTCATGATTCCCAAGGCAAGCCAGCGTGCCGGCGGGCAGGACCTCGCCACCCATTTGCTGAACGGCTTCGACAATGAATATGTCGAGGTGGCGGAGGTCCGCGGCGCGGTCGCGCGTGATCTGCATGGTGCGTTCGCCGAGTGGGAGGCGATCGCCCATAACCTGACCCGCTGCCGGAATTACCTCTACAGCCTCTCGGTCAATCCCGATCTGGGCCAGGGGCAGCTCAGCCGCGCTCAGTATCTCGACTACGCCAACCGCGTCGAGCAGGCGCTCGGCATGGCGGGCCAGCCCCGCGCCCTCGTGTTCCACATCAAGGAGGGGCGCGAGCATTGTCACATCGTCTGGTCGCGCATCGATGCGCGGGCGGGCAAGGCCATCCACCAGGCCTTCGATCGTGACAAGCTGATGATGGTCACGCGCGCATTCGCGCGCGACCATGGGCTGGCGCTGCCGTCAGGCTACGAGCGCGGCAGTGATGACCGGAAGCGCAAATCCCTCTACGAGATGCAGCAGCAGCGCAATTCCGGCATCACCAAGGAAGAGCGCATGGAATCGGTCACCGCCGCGTGGAAGCGCAGCGACAGCCCGCAGGCCTTCGTCCGCGCCCTTGAGGAGATGGGCTATGTGCTCGCCACCGGCAAGCGGCCCTATATCCTCGTCGATCTCTACGGCAACATGAACGCCCTGCCGAAGCTGATCGATGACCGCTCCGTGCGCACGAAAGACATCCGCGCCTTCCTCGAAAAAGAGTTCCCGCCGGAGAGTTTGCCCAGCGTCGATGAGGCCAAAGCCCTCGTCGCGAAGCACAGGCAGGCGCGGGAGGACTTCGTCCAATCCGGTCGCGACGCGCGCAAGCGCGACCAGCTGAAAGCGGCGCAGCGCGCGCGCCGGGAGAAAGCGGAAGGGGCGCAGATTGCTCTCGTGACGCGTCACAAGGATGAGCGGATGGCGCTCGCGACGGCGCAGGGGGATGTGCGGCGGCAGTTGAAGGCGCGCTATCTCGATGAGGTGCGACGGGTGAAGGCGGCGCGGGAAGCCGCACGACCCACGGGGCTCGCCGCGTTCCTGGGGCGCGTGACTGGGGTCAGCTTCATCATCGGCAAGCTGCACAAGCATCGCGACGCGCAGCGTTATGCCGCCTATCAGGGGGAGAAGGCGGCGCTCATCGAGAAGCAGGACGACGCCCGCCGGGTGCTGGCGCATCGGCAGAAGCTGGAAATGCTGGATGCCGCGCGCGAAGTGCGGGCGCTGGCGCAGATCGAGGCGCGGGAGCTGAAAAGCTTCGCGGTGGCGCAGCGCCGTGTGGAGCGAATGCGGCAGCGCCAGGGGCATGAGCATATGCCGGCGCTCAACCTGGCCCTCAAACCCAAGGGCCGATCGGCAGTCCCGCATAAGGCCAAGGACCGTTATCGCAAGCCCGATCAGCGCCGCGATGATCGCCGTAAAGTTCGTGGTGCTGAGATTCCGGCGATCTTCACGATCGACAAGACGCCACCCGCCGCGATCAGCAAGCTGCGCGCGGCATTCGAGGAATCCGTGGCCAAGGCTCAGGAGGAGAGAAAGCGCACAGAAGGGGAGAAGGACGAAGGGCGGCGGGACGGTCGCGGCGGCGGCGGTGATGATCGCCGCCGTGATCGCAGGAGCGATCAGGAGCGGCCTTTGGATAACGCGCAGGCCACGCGCGATTTTACAGAGCCGCACTGGACGGAGCTGCCGCTGGCGGATGAGTTCCGGGAGGCGGCGCGGGACCGGGATGTTGTGGAGCGCAAAGGCGAGAGCGGCGGCGCGCGCATCCGGCGTTCGCGCTCATCGCGCGGGCCGACGCGTGATGATGACGGGCCGGATATCGAGCGGGAGCGGTAGGGCGGTTTATACGCGAGTGCGTATAAGGGGTAGATATACGCGAACGCGTATAGGGGAAGATGATCGCCTTTGCGCTTGAGCCTTTTTGTGCACTGTGGGTGCACGGATTTCAGTATTTTCAAAGAGGCCGCCTCCGGGGTGGGGCTGGGTCGCGACCAAGGGGTTTTGACAATCTTTGCCAAAATCTGCCATCCTGTTGAGGATAAGAGGACCACTATGGCCACCATGAATGTTTCCTTGCCTGATCCGATGAAGGACTGGGTCGAGGCACAGGCCCGGACGGGCCGCTACAGCAACGCCAGCGACTATGTGCGTGACCTGATCCGTCGGGATCAGGAGCGTGCGGAGAAAATCGCCCGGATGCAGGCTCTCGTGACGGAAGGTCTGGAGAGCGGTATCAGCGATGAATCCATGGACGACATCGCGGCGGCTGCGCGCGCCGGTGACCTGTAGGCTAAGCCTCTGATCAACTTATATCGCCATGGACATGCGGTTCTTCAGGACGTCGATAATTTTGGCATGTCGTCAACCGCGCCCGCTGATCAGCGCATCGCGCGCGGCATTGTAACTGTCATGCAGTGCTTTGTGGCCGGTGAGCCCTTCAAGGGCGTAGGCGTTCAGGAATTGGCGGCCGGCGAAAAATTTCCGGTCGACGGGGCTGAGCTCCGCTTCGTCGCAGACATCGTGCCAGTGCTGGGCGATCGTCGTGATCTGATGTTCGATCAGGGCGAGGGCTTCTGACTCTTTCAGATGATAATCGGGGGCGGCCATGAGGCAGGTCGCGAGCGTGCTGGCGCGGGCGTCGCCCTTGATCAGCATGGCTTGCGTGGCTTCGTTGCCGGTCCGGTTTTGCGGGCAGATGTCATAGGCGGGGCTGAGGCTCAGCATCGTGCCGTCCCAGAACGCAGCATGATTGCGGGCGTGGTCGTCGGTGTTGCCGCAGAGCACGTTGAAGCAGATGCGGCCATAGAGTTCCCGGAGCGTGTCCTTGGGGTCCGCAAAGCGGTGGCGGATCAGCTCCGCCAGGTCTTCATAGGACGCATAGCGGGCCATCATCTCGTCGAGGCCGAGCATGGTCAGCGCCGAAACCATGGCGCGGCGCGTCCAGCCGTCTTTTGTCGGGGTGCGGTCGAAGCGCTCGATCAGGAGCACGTCCTTGTTGGCGACGCGGGTCAGGGAAACAGGGGCGGTGTTCAGGCCGCAGGCTGCGGCCAGCTTCATCGCGATGAATTCTGCCTTCACGACGCTATAGGTGTCGTTGCTGGCGGAGAATTTGGCGATGAATTTCCGGTTGTCGTCATCGATCAGCGCCTTGGGGCGCGCCCCGCCGATCGAGGTGCCGTGATTGAGGGCCTGGTCGAGGGCCGGGGTGAGCGGGAGGCCTTTTTCAATGAGGCTGGCAGCTTCCTGGAGTTCAGCGAGGGAAGCCTGCGCGGCCAGGCGCGGGACGTATGTCGTGGCGGATTCCTGAAAATCCAGCGCACCAATCCGGTCGGAGCCGGATTGCAGGAGATAGGTCAGCTCGCTGATCTCGGGGATGCCGGCGGCATGGGGCTTGCTGCCGCTGAGCCGGTTGATGATCACCCGGCGGCCCCAGGCGTCGGGCGAGCCGTCGCGGATGCAGCTGGCCATATTCAGGCCGTTGAGCGGGGCAATCGTGCCTTCCTGGAGCGGCAGCTCGGGCTCATAGAGCGCGATCGCGTTGTCGCGGCGGCGGTAGCTCGCGCCGTAGGTGAAGAGCAGGCGGTTGCCATCCTTTACGAGCCGGCCGGCCACCACCGGCTCCGTGGCGTCCGGCAGCCAGACCCAGACGAAGGCCTCGGTGGGGTCGGTGTTCGTGGCGGCTTTCCTCGTCGTGGCTTTTCTTGTTGCGCCCGTCTTAGAAGTCATCATCGACCTCCTTCACACTGTGGCGGACGCTTTTGGGCAGCAGGGTCAGTTTTTCATCGAGGCGGGCATTGTGCATCTGGAGCGTGCGCTCGTCATAGTCGAACAGCCGCACACCCACGATCGAGGCGACCTCGAAGACGATGCCGATCTCAGGTCCCGGTGCGCCCTTTTCGATGCTGGAGAGAGTCGTGCGGCTGATGCCGGCACGGTCGGCCAGTTCCTGCGCAGTCAGGCCGCGCGCGGCCCGGCCGATGCGGATCAGCTTGCCGAGCATCGCCAGTGCCTGATGCGTCACCCTTGAATAGCTTCTCTTGCGCGGCACGTCCGTTATCCTGTCTGTTCATTGGTTTGGTCGCAAGGCGCGTTGATGTGCAGAATTTTGTACATTATGGCATGGCGACAGGTGAGACGTCAAGTTTTGTTCATTTGGTTGGACATAAGGGCAGTTTGCGACCATAATTCTGGACGTTGAGGGAGGGTGACTATGGGGAGCTGTGAGCAGGAGCGTGTGGCGGTGCTGGATCAGCAGTTCGGGCTGTCATGAAGGTCGGGTACTCGGAATTCGCGTACGGTTATGCCTTCACCGAAAACCTGATCCGCAGTTCGGCTTCGGCCCCGACCGGCGCGCCGGTCTTCCCGAACCTCGTGCAGGAGGCGAAGGCAGGCTATGACGTGCGGATCGATTTCCCCGCTGTCCCGCTTTTCTCTCAGTACAAGCTGCCCGAGTTGCTTACGCGTACCAGCGCGTTCGAGATTGCCGGCGGCAAGTGTCCCGGACTGACGCTTGAATTCTTCAGGATCGCGCTCACGCGCCGTGATGTGTCGCACCAGCACCAACTGCTGATCGATTGGGAGGGGCGCTATCCCGGCCAGGTGTTCTATGCCGCGCCGTGCCTAAGGGATGGGGCGGCATTCAACCACGCTTATAACAGCGTGGACGTTGCGACCGGTTCAGCCCTGTTTTCTCCTGACGAGATAGGGCCGCTGCCGGACGACAAGGTCCATACGATCGCCTACAAGCCGGGCTTGTCTTACGGGTATTTCTGCTCGGAGCCGCAGAGGATCACGGTGCATCGTCTTGAGAATCTGACCGGGCGTCTTGCCTCACGGTTCAAGGACAAGCGTTTCGCGGATTTCAGGAGGACGGCGCAGGACGTGCGCAACGCCGTGCGCGAGGCCGCATCGCCGACCCTGCGCTAGGCAGAGGATGCCATTGCCGGCAGGTTGCGGCAGACGCTGCCGCCGGATGGTGCCGACGGCGCGGCGCAGCCTGATCGGGCGGAGGCCATCCTCGATGTGCTTGTTGCCCGGGAGATCGCTCGTATTGATCTGGGAATTGACCTCGTGATTGCGCAGCCACGCTGATTGGTGCCGCCCTTGCGGGCGCGTCCGGCCCGGCCGGACCGGGCTCTAGCCTTGCGGCCCGGGTCAGAGGCCTCGGCCCATGCGGGAGACGATCCCTCGCGCGAGGCTAAGGAGGGCTCGGGAGCCCACCAGACAAAGCAGGGCCGGCCTGCTGTCCGGATCGCCGTCGCCCCGCCCGCTGTGAGGGCGACGGACGGCTCCGGACGAAGCAGGCTTTTTGTTCATTGATCGGTCAGTATTAGGGAAGCTATACGCAACTTCTTCGTTGCGGCATATGGCTTAAATAGCCATTATGGACCAAATCGCGCGGGGGCTTCCGCTCATGAAGACTATGTCGGCGAGGGACGCCAAGAACGCCTTCGGCATGATGATCGACCTTGCGCGTGCGGAGCCGGTAACGATCGAGAAGCACGGGCGGCCGGTGGTCGTGGTTCTCAGTGTCGAGGAGTTCGAGCGCCTCCGCGTTGGAAGCCGCCACAACGGGCAGCCGCGCGGTTCGGCAGCGCCGTCGACCGGCCGGGAGCCGGATCGCTGAGAGCCGCAGCATGAAAAAGTGAAAGAACTTGGTGCTATGAGAAGGGGGAAGCCAAAATCGCGCAGGGCGGCGGAATGTCCTGATCGTCGTACCGGAGGGTGCTTACGGATATGACACGCCGCAGGACTCCATACCCTGTTGTGGACGTGTTCGCCGGTCCGGGAGGACTGGGGGAAGGCTTTTCGACGTGCATCGACGATCATGATCGTCCGCGCTTTCGCAGCGTCGTTTCGATCGAGCGCGACGATTTTTCTCACAGAACCCTTTTCCTTCGCCATTTCCTGCGGTCGTTCTGACCTGCCACTGAGTTTTTCCTCCACCTGGAGTTAGAGTCCGGCCTCGATTGAAGGACGGACAGATGAAGCGGAAGCGGTTTACGGAAGAGCAGATCATCGCGGTGCTGCGCGAGCACGAGGCGGGAGCGAAGGCGGGCGATCTGGCCCGCCAGCACGGGGTCAGCGAGGCGACGCTGTATAACTTGAAGGCGAAATATGGCGGCATGGACGTGTCCGACGCCAAGCGCCTGAAGGCTCTGGAAGACGAGAACGCGAAGCTGAAGAAGCTGCTGGCTGACCAGATGCTGGAAGCTTCGGCACTTCGAGAGCTTCTGTCAAAAAAATGGTAGGGCCCGCCGCCAAGCGCGAAGCCGTCGCGCATCTGCAGGCCGTGATGGGCCTTTCGGAGCGTCGGGCCTGTTCCTTCGTCGGCGCCGATCGCAAGATGATCCGCTACCGGTCGTGCCGTCCGCCGGAGACCGAACTGCGCGGCAGGCTGCGTGAGCTTGCCAACGAGCGAAGGCGTTTTGGCTATCGCCGGCTGTTCATCCTGCTGCGGCGGGAAGGCGAGCCATCCGGCATCAACCGCATCTATCGGCTCTACCGGGAGGAAGGATTGACGGTTCGCAAGCGCCGGGCGCGACGACGGGCGGTGGGCACGCGGGCGCCAATCCTGGTCGAGGCGAGACCGAACGCGCGCTGGTCGCTCGACTTCGTGCATGACCAGTTTGCCTGCGGGCGGCGCTTTCGCGTGCTCAACATCGTCGATGACGTCACGCGTGAATGCTTGGCCGCGATCGCGGACACCTCGATCTCCGGTCGTCGGGTGGCCCGTGAGCTAACCGATCTGATCAGCCATCGCGGCAAGCCGGACATGATCGTTTCGGACCACGGCACCGAGTTTACCTCGAACGCGATCCTCGCCTGGTCGAAGGACCACCGTGTGGAATGGCACTACATCGCGCCGGGAAAGCCGATGCAGAACGGTTATGTCGAGAGCTTCAACGGGCGGATGCGCGATGAGCTCTTGAACGAGAGCCTGTTTTTCGGCCTCGACCATGCGCGCAGCGCCATCGCCGAATGGCGAGAGGACTTCAACACCGCGAGACCGCATTCCTCGCTCGGATACCAGACCCCGGCGGCCTTCGCCGGAACCCTCGCCGCAACCGGCTCCAACGCTTCGCTCGATAAGGGCTTCGCGTCTCCACCGGTTGCTCAACCCGCGCCATACGGCGTAACACAAACGGCCGAGGCTCTAATTGCCGCTGGATGACGGTTCAGTGGCAGGTCACAAGCTCGCCAAGAATGGCGTCAAGCTCGTCTCCATCACGCAGGAGATGGGCGACGATCCCATGCACGTCATGATGCGCCAGATCATGGCTCTCTTCGACGAGTACCAGTCGAAGGAGAACGCCAAGCACGTCCTGCGCGCCATGAATGAGAACGCGAGGCAAGGCTTTTGGAACGGCGCGCTGCCGCCGATCGGCTACCGCATCGTCGCGGCCGAACAGCGTGGATCGAAGACCAAGAAGAAGCTGGAGATCGATCCGCTGCACGCCGACACGGTGCGGCTGATCTATCGGCTCTTCCTTGACGGCGACGGCCAGACCGGTCCGCTCGGCGTCAAGGCGATCACCTGCTATCTCAATGAGCGCCGCATCTTCACCCGCGACGGCGGACGCTGGGGCCTCGCGCAAATCCATGCGATCCTGACCCGCACGACCTACATAGGCGAGCACAGGTTCAATACGCGCTCGCACAAGGATCGGGAGAAAAACCCGAGAGCGAGGTTGCGATCATGGCAGTGCCGCCGCTCATCGACCGCGACATCTTCGACACGGTGCAATCCAAGCTGAAATCCCGCAATCCCAATCTGGTGCCGGCTCGCGTCACCAGCGGACCGACCCTGCTCACGGGCATCTGCTTCTGCGCCAAGTGCGGCGGGGCCATGACGCTGCGCACTGGGCGGGGGAGCGCAGGCGCGACGTATCGCTACTACACCTGCTCAACCAAGGCTCGGCAGGGCAAGACAGGCTGCGCAGGGCGCACGATCCCGATGGACAAGCTGGATGACCTGATCGCGGGCCATCTGGAGGAACGGCTCCTCCAGCCGGAGCGCCTTGTAACCATCCTCGGTGACCTTCTCGATCGTCGCCAAGACCGCACCGAGCGCCGCCGCGAACAACTTGCAGAACTCAATCGGCGAATCACGGAAACTGACCAGCGGCTCAATCGCCTCTACGACGCTATCGAAGCCGGATTGGCCGATCTGAATGATTCGGTGCTGAAGGAGCGTATGGCCGGTCTTAAGGCGATCAGGGATCAGGCCACAGCCGATGCGGAACGTATTCAGTTGACGCTCGATAGCGCAGGCAATCAGGCTGTCACGCCCGATATGCTCGACGCATTCTCCGGTGCTGCCCGGGACGGGCTGAGGCTCGAAGGGGGCGGCTATCGGCGGGATCACCTGCGCGCCTTCGCTCAGCGCGTCGAGGTCGCAGATTCCGAAGTTCGCATTATGGGATCGAAGTCAGAACTTCTGCGAACGCTCGTGGCCGCTTCCAACGGGCAATCGGCGGCGTTCGGCGTTCATAGTTCTGTACTGAAATGGCGCACCCGACACGATTCGAACGTGTGACCTTCGCCTTCGGAGGGCGACGCTCTATCCAGCTGAGCTACGGGTGCTTCGCCAAGGCGGGCGCAACCTAGCCCAGCTTCGACGTTCCTGCAATCGGGGATTGGCGCTCCTCCCCGATGATCTCGGCGCAGCCCCAAAAACGCCACCGACGCGACCGCTTCATAGACCGGTGGCATGAGGCTTTCCGCACCATGTTACGAGGGAAGTCCGATCAGGTATATCACCCTGACCGGACACGGGTCAGTGCCTTGCGATGGCATGCTCGATCCACAATCCCGCGGCGAGAAGAGCGTCGTCATCGCCGGACGGGAGCGAGAACAGGGCGGAGGTCGGCAGGCCCTCTGCATTGGTGCCGGACGGCAGGGCAAGACCAGGCATGTCCAGGAAGCTGCCGGCCATCGTCAGCGTGAGCGTGGCGAGATTGATGCGGGCAAACAGTTCGGGGTCGGCTTCGAGCGACGCGAGCTCCGGCGCCACATGCTTGACGGTCGGGAGCGCGAACAGCGCGCCGGCGAGATCGTCGGCGATGGAGCGCGACAGCGTGGCCTTGAGGCTACGCAGACGTCCGACCGCCTCGGCGGTGATCGCCGCCGCACCGTCGAGCCGCTTCAGCACACGCGCATCGATGAGGTCGCGCTTTGGACCGCTGATCGCATCGAGATGCCAGGCGCGCGCCTCCACCGCGCCGAGCCAGCCGATCTCGGCGATGGCGCGCCGTGCCTCGCGCCAGGCAGCCACCGGCGCGCGGCGCACGCGAGCGCCCGATGCTTCGAGACCAGCGAGCATCGCTTCGAAATTGGCCCGCACTGTATCTTCGAGGCCGTCCTCCTCCAGCACCGCCGGGTCGACGACAATGTCGGGTGCGGCCGATGCGGCTTCGGCAACTCGCCCGGTACCCCGCATCACCGCGTCGATGGTCACACAATCGGCAACCGTCCGGGCGATGGGCCCGAGGCTGTCGAGACTCTTCGCCAGCGGATAGACACCGGCCATGGCATAGCGCCCGCCCGACGCCTTGAAGCCGACAAGACCGTTGAGGGCGGCAGGCACCCGTACTGAGCCGGCGGTATCCGTTCCGATGCCGACGGGAACGATGCCGCGCTGGACGGCGACCGCCGAGCCGGACGACGAGCCGCCGGGTACACGAGGGGTCGCCGCCGGAAAGTCTGGCGTCGGCGTGCCGAAATGCGGGTTGAGCCCAAGGCCGGAGAAGGCGAATTCGCTGAGATTGGTCTTGCCGAGCGGGATGAGGCCGACGCGCCGCGACGCTGCAACGACCGGCGCGTCCTCGCGGGCCATGGGCGCATCGTCCCGTGTGCGCGAGCCCGCGGTCGTCCGCGTACCGGCGATGTCGAAGAGGTCCTTCCAGGCGATCGGGATGCCGTCGAGCGGGCCGAGCGCCTGGCCGTTGCGCCGGCGCGCGGCGGCGGCGCGGGCCTCGGCCAGCGCCTCCTCGGCCATGAGGGTGATGAAAACGGCGGGGGCCGCGCGGGCCTTGTCGAGCGCCTCCTCGACGAGGCGCACGGGATCCGTCCGGCCCGACGCAAGGTCAGCCGCGATATCGGTCAAAGTCTGATGAGCCATGCCGTTCTTCTGTCCCTGGATGGATATGGCGTGTGATGGCGTCAGCCGGTCACGATGGCGACGCTGGCGCTCGCGCCGATGCGCGAGGCACCGGCGGCGAGCATGCGCAGGGCGTCCTCGCGCGTGCGGATACCCCCCGAGGCCTTGACGCCGATGCCCCGCCCGACGACGCGGCGCATGAGCGCAACATCTTCCACAGTCGCGCCGGCCTTGCCGAAGCCGGTCGAGGTCTTGACGAAATCGGCACCGGCGGCGACCGCGAGGCGGCAGGCCACCTCCTTCTCCTCGTCGCAGAGGAGGCAGGTCTCGATGATGACCTTGAGCAGCGCGGGACCGCAGGCCTCCCGCACGGCGGCAATGTCGGCGCCGACGTCGCCCTCCCGCCCCTCCTTCAGGGCGCCGACGTCGATGACCATGTCGACCTCGCGCGCGCCCGCAGCGACCACCCAGCGCGCCTCGGCGGCCTTGAGCAGGGAGGGCGTCGCCCCGAGCGGAAAGCCGACGACGGCGCAGGTGACGACGTCGCTGCCGGCGAGCGCCGCGGCGACATCCGGCACATGGACCGGATTGACGCAGACGGAGAAGAAGCCGTGCTCGCGCGCCTCGCGGCAAACCTGCGCGATATCAGCGCGCGTCGCGTCCGCCCGAAGAATCGTATGGTCGATGGTGCGCGCAAGTTCGGCGCGCGTCAGGGTCGTCATATGGGCCGCCTCTGCCTCGGGCACATCTTATAGGGCGCGCCGCGCAGCGCCCGCAAGCTCAGAAGCCGAGGGCGCAGCCGTCCTTGCGCTGGTCCGAGCCGGCGTGCAGCACGCCGCGGGCGTGGTCGATCCAGATGGCCTGCCCGCCGCCGAGCGGCGACGTGCGCGGCTTGATCGCATGGCCCTTGGCGGCGAGCGCGGCGATAACGCTCTCGCCGAGGGTCGGCTCTACCTCCAGCACGCCGTTGAAGGCGAAGCTGCGCGGCGCATCGAGCGCCGCCTGCACGTCGAGGCCCCGGTCGAGCATGCCGGAGAGGAAGGCCGCATGGCCGGCCGCCTGATAATGTCCGCCCATCACGCCGAAGGGCGCCACGGTGCGCCCGCCGCGGCGCAGGAGGCCGGGTATGATGGTGTGCATGGGCCGCTTGCGCGGGGCGATGGCATTGGGATGCCCCTCGATGAGGTTGAAGGACGCGCCGCGATTGTGCAGCACAATGCCCGTCTTGGGGTCGAGCCGCGTCGAGCCAAAGGCGTGGAAGATCGAATTGATGAAGGAGATGGCGTTGCCGTCGCGGTCCACCGCGCAGAGATAGACCGTATCCCGGTGCTCCGGCTCGTGCCAGAGCGCCGGTGCGCCGGCCTGCCCCATGTCGATGCGGCCGCGCAGCGCGTGTGCCACTTCGTCCGAGAGCAGTTGCTCGACCGGGTAGGGCAGATGCGCGGGATCGGCGATGAGCGCGTCGCGGTGATGGTAGGCAAGCTTGGTCGCCTCGGCATGGAGGTGCACGCGCTCGGCGAGCGGCAGCTTCTCCGACAGGTCGAAGCCGGCGAGCACGTTGAGCATCATGAGCGCTGCGAGGCCCTGACCGTTGGGCGGGCATTCGTAGACATCATAGCCGTGATAGCTGGTGACGATCGGCGTCACGTAATCGGCCCCGTCGGCCGCATCGGCGAAATCCTCGAGCGTGTGCAGGCCGCCGAGGCCGTTGAGAAAACGCACCAGGCTCTCGGCTGTGCGGCCGAGATAGAAGGCCGCGGCGCCATCGCGGGCGATCTCGCGCAGGCGCTGCCCGAGCAGCGGCTGGGCATGCCGCTCGCCCTCGGTCGGCGCGCGTCCGCCAGGCAAGAAAACGGTCTTGGCGCCGGCATCGCGCGCCAGAAGCGGGACCTCCTCCGCCCAGTCGAGGGCGACGCGCGCGGTGACCGGATAGCCATTCTCGGCATAGGCGATGGCGCGGACGAAGAGCCGCTCCAGCGGCAGGCGGCCGTGGTCGCGGTGCAGCTTCGTCCAGGCGGCGATGGCGCCCGGCACGGTGACGGCATGGGGGCTGGTGCGCTCGATGGTGGAGACGCCGAGGTCCTTGAGGCGTCCCACGCTCGCCGCCGCCGGGGCGCGGCCGCTGCCGTTGAGGGCGAGGACCTCGCCACCGGCCGGGGCGTAGAGGACGAAGCAGTCGCCGCCGATGCCCGTCATGTGCGGCTCGACCACGCATTGCACGGCAACTGCCGCGATGGCGGCATCGACGGCATTGCCGCCGCAGGCGAGGACATCAAGCCCTGCCGCGGTTGCGAGCGGGTGCGACGTGGCGATGGTCGCCTCGCCCGCAAGTGTCGGTCCACGTCCCGGCCTGAAGAAATCGCGCATGCCTGTCCCCAACCGCCCTGCCCTTGCCGCCTGCACGCGGTGCGACGCCGCGCCGGTCCCATGGCGGTAACAGCGGCGGGCGCTGCGTGCAAGGGCGGGGCGTTCAATGCGACAAGGCCTTCTGTCCTTCCCCGGCATGCCCCTCGTCCCGCGTCTTCCACAGAGACCAGCCGATGCCGGCGCCGAGGATGGCAAAGGTCACGGCGAGCGACCATTCGGCCGGGAACTTCGCCCAGCCGAAAAGATCGGCGACGAACACCTTCGAGCCGATGAAGACGAGCAGGACCGCCAGCGCTTGCTTGAGATCGGCGAAGCGGTGCAGCACTGCGGCAAGCGCGAAGTAGAGCGCGCGCAGGCCGAGGATGGCGAAGATGTTGGACGTGTAGACGATGTAGGGGTCAGTCGTGATGGCGAAGATCGCCGGCACCGAATCGACCGCGAAGATGACGTCGGCGATCTCGATGAAGACGAGCGCCAGGAACAGCGGCGTCAGGAAGAGGATGCTGCGGCCGTTGCCGCTGCGGCGACGCACGAAGAAGCGCTCACCGTGGAGGCGCCGCGTCACGCGGAAGCGGCGCTTGATCAGCCTGAGCAAGGGGTTCTGCGCGAGGTCCGTCTCCTGATCCCCCCACCACAGCATCTTGAGCCCGGTGACGATGAGAAAGGCGGCGAAGAGATAGAGCACCCATTCATATTGCGCGACGAGGGCGGCGCCGAAGCCGATCATGATGGCGCGCAGCACGATGACGCCGAGGATGCCCCAGAACAGCACACGGTGCTGGTAGCGCCGCGGAATGGCGAAGAAGCCGAAGATCATCGCGATGACGAAGATGTTGTCCATCGCGAGGCTCTTTTCGACCACGAAGCCGGTAATGTACTCGACGCTGGCCTGGGTGCCGAGCTGCCACCACACGAAACCGCCAAAGCCGAGACCAAGCACGATGTAGAAGGCCGAGAGCGCAAGGCTCTCGCGCACCCCGATCTCGCGGGAGCCACGATGCAGCACGCCGAGGTCAAGGGCCAGCAGCGCCATGACGAGGCCCATGAAGCCGAGCCACATCCACAGCGGATGGCCAAGAAAAAAGCTGGTGAGAACGTCCATCGGTTTCCTCTCTGTGCGGAGGGGAAACCCGATGCAGAACCCTGACTGGACAAAGGCAGAAATCCGGACCCTGCATCGAGTTCACCCGATGCGGTCCGACATCACGATGCATGGCATCGCCAGAGGGGCCCGGCCCGCGGCCGACGAAATGGGAAGTGGCCGGGCCAATGTCAAGAGCGGACGCGGCGCCGGCTGGTCGATTTTGCCCCGACAGGCGGCCTGATGCGCTAAGACGTCGGAACGCGGGTTTTTCAAAGGGCAGGCCGGCGATGATCGACCTCAGAAACATCGAGACCTTCTTCTGGGCGGCAGCACTCGGCAGCCTGCGTGCGGCCTCCGAAAAGCTCGGCACGACACAGCCGGCCGTATCGCACCGTATCGCCTCGCTCGAGGAGGCGCTGGGAGTGCGCCTCTTCGAGCGGGACGCACGCGGCGTGACGCTGACCGCCAAGGGGCAGGAGCTGCTGTCCCACGCCGAGCGCATGATCCAGCTCCGCTGCGACATGGTGCGCGCCGCCCAGGACCAGAACGTGATGAGCGGCACCGTGCGTATCGGGGTCGCCGAGACCATCGTGCAGACGTGGCTGTCGCGGCTCATCGAGCAGGTGCACGCCACCTATCCGGCGCTGGCGCTCGAGATCGAGGTCGACAGCTCGATGGTGTTGCGCTCGCACCTCATGTCGCGGCAGATCGACCTCGCCTTCCTGATGGGGCCCGTGCTGGAGGAACGGGTTGAGAACGTCCACCTGTGCACCTATCCGCTCGCCTGGGTGGCGAGCCCGCGGCTGAAGCTCGGCGACGGGCCCATCACGCTGAGGCGCCTGTCGGATCGTCCGATCATCACCTATCCCTCCAACAGCCGGCCCTATCTCGTGCTGCGCGACATGCTGGCGCGCGCCGGCGTGAAGGCCCGCCTCTACGGCAGCGCTTCGCTCTCCATGGTGGTACGCATGGCGCGTGACGGCATCGGCGCGGCCGTGATCGCCCCGGTTTTCCTCGACAAGGAGCTCGCCAGCGGAGACTTGAAGATTATTGATGTCGAGACCGATCCGCTGCCGGACCTGAGCTTCACCGCCACCTGGATCAACGGCCCGGAAAGCCACGCCGCCCGCGTGATCGCCGCGATGGCGCGGGAGGTTGCCGTACAAGCCGATGGCGACGTGACGAGCAGCTCCAAGGCGGCGGGTTAAACTGTATTTATACCCCCTATTCGAACATACGATTGGACAGGAAAATCAATCACGGCATGCAATGCGGGCAGGGCGCCGGCTGCGGCCGGTGCGGCGGAGAGCCGCCACAAATCCAGCCAGGGGGACTGACACCGTGAATTGCATCCTTCGTGCCGCCATTGCCGTCACCGCGCTCGCCGGATCGGCCGCGCTCGCCCAGGATCTGCCGAAGACGCACCTCAAGATCGTCGGCGGCCTCAGCAACCTCACGGCCTACAACGACTACGAGAGGCCGTTCTGGACCCAGAAGGTGCCGGAGCTGTCGAACGGCCAGATCACGGCCGAGATCAAGGGTTTCAACGAAATGGGACTGAAGGGGCCGGAGCTGCTGCGCCTCATGTCCCAGGGCGTCGTCGAGTTCGGCACGGCCACCCTCTCCTATTTTGCCAGCGACCACGCCATCAACGAAGCCATCGACCTCGCCGGTCTCGCCCCGGACGTGGAGACGGCACGCGCTGTCACCGAGGCGTTCACGCCGGTCTACGAAAAGTTCTACGGTGACGGCGCCAAGGTGAAGCTGCTCGGCATCTCGACCTATCCGGCACAGGTGCTGTTCTGCAACGCGGAGATCAACAAGCTCTCCGACCTCAAAGGCAAGAAGGTGCGCACCTCGAGCCGCACCCAGGCGGAGTTCGTCGAGGCCTTCGGCGGCACGAGCGTGACCATGGCCTTCGGCGAGGTGGTGCCGGCCCTGCAGAACAAGGTGGTCGACTGCGCCATCACCGGCTCGCTCTCCGGCTACTCGGCCAAGTGGTACGAGGTCTCCACGCACCTCTATGCCCTGCCGATCAACTGGAATCAGCAGATTCACGCCGTCAACCAGGCGGCCTGGAACAAGCTCGACCCCAAGGTGCAAGCCTTCATCGAGACGAACGTCAAGACGCTCGTCGACGACATCTGGAAGGCAGCCGCCGAGCAGACGGAGCTGGGCTATGCCTGCAACACGGGCTCCGATGCCTGCACCCTGCCGGTCAAGGGCAAGATGAAGCTGGTGACGCCGAGCGAGGCGGACCGCCAGTTGCTGCGCGGGGCGCTGGGCGAGATGGTGCTGCCGAAGTGGGCGGCGCGCTGCTCGGCGGACTGCGTGAAGGATTTCAACGACACCGTCGGCAAGGTGCTCAACATCTCCGTCTCGAAGTAAGGGAATGGTGCGCCGCCCGCGCGGCGCACTCACCCGAGGCGCCGCAGCAGCGGCGCCCCCGATCCCGACGAGGTGGAGCCCATGTCCCTGCATCGTCTTTCCCTCGCCGGCCTGACGCGCGGCGCAGAACGCCTGTCGCTTCTCGCCGTGTGGGCGAGCGGCGCCCTCACCATCGGCAGCGTGCTGCTGATCTCCTTCGACGTCATCGCGCGGAAGTTCTTCGGCTTCAGCACCGGCGGCGCCGACGAACTGTCGAGCTATGCCTTCGCCATCAGCACGTCCTGGTCGCTCGCCTTCGCCACCTTGCAGCGGGCGAATGTTCGCGTCGACGTGATCTATCAGCACCTTCCGGTGCGCCTGTCGGCCCTCCTCGACTGGATCTCCATCGTCGCGCTCGGCGTCTTCATGGCCATGCTGACGTTCTACGCCTACGACGTCGTCACCACCTCCTGGGCTGAAGGTTCGACCGCCAACACGCCGCTCGGCACGCCGCTCTACATCCCGCAGGGACTATGGCTGGCGGGGCTCTGCTGGATGTGTCTCGTCCTCGCGCTGATGCTGCTGCGCGCTTCGATCGCGCTCGCCAGCGGCGATACCGACGCGGTCAAGGCCATCGCCGGCGTGCGCTCGGCGAAGGAGGAGGCAGCGGAAGAGGCGGCAGCCGGCGAACGCCTCGTCAAGGAGGCTGCGGCATGATCGCGACTGCACTCGTCCTTCTATTCGTCCTCATCGGGCTCTCCATTCCGGTCGGGGCGGCGCTCGGCGTGCTCGGGCTCATTCTCGACCCGCTCTATTCCATGCTGCCGCTGACGCGCGCCATGGGCGAGCTCGCCTGGAGCACGAACAACGAATTCCTGCTCGTCGCCATCCCGCTCTTCATCCTCCTCGGCGAGGTGCTGCTGAGGGCCGGCTTCGCGGAGCGCATGTATGCGGCCATGAGCCTGTGGCTATCGTGGATGCCCGGTGGCCTGATGCATGCCAATATCGGCGCCTCGACGCTCTTTTCCGCCACCTCCGGCTCGAGCGTCGCGACGGCCGCCACGGTCGGCACCGTCGCCATCCCGCAGATCCGCCGCTACGGCTACAACGAGCCGCTCTTTCTCGGCAGCATCGCGGCCGGCGGCACGCTCGGCATCCTCATCCCGCCGTCGATCAACCTCGTCATCTACGGCGTCCTGACCAATTCCTCGGTGCCGAAGCTCTATCTCGCCGGCATCATCCCGGGCCTGCTCATGGCCGGGCTGTTCATGGCCGTCATCGCCGGCGGCTGCCTGGCACGGCCCGGCTGGAGCGGTCATCAGGTCCGCGCCTCGTGGGGCGAGCGCTTCCGCGGCCTCGTGCATCTTGCCCCGCCGCTCGGCATCTTCCTCCTCGTCGTGGGCTCGATCTATGCCGGGCTGGCGACGCCGACGGAAGCGGCAGCGCTCGGGGTACTCGGCGCCCTCATCCTGGCCGCCTGCTTCGGGCGCCTGACATGGGCGATGCTGCGCGGCGCCGTCGAAGGCGCCATGAAGTCGACGGCCATGATCATGCTGATTGTGATCGCGGCCGGCTTCCTCAACTTCATCATGTCGGCAACCGGCCTCACCGACGCCATCACCGGCTCCATGAGCGGCCTCGGCCTATCGCCCGCCTGGATGCTGCTGATCGTCATCGTCTTCTACGTCGTGCTCGGCTGTTTCATGGAGACCCTCTCCATGATGATCACGACGATCCCGATCATCGCGCCGATCATGATCGGCCTCGGCTACGATCCGATCTGGCTCGGCATCGTCATCATCGTACTGGTCGAGGCGGCGCTGATCACCCCGCCCGTGGGGCTCAACCTCTTTGTCGTGCAGAGCCTGCGCAAAGCCGGATCGATGGACGCGGTCATCGTGGGCACGCTGCCCTTCGTCCTCGCCATGTTCTTCATGCTCGCGCTACTCGCCTTCTTCCCGGCGCTCGCCCTGTGGCTGCCGGGCCTCTTCGGGTGAGCGACCAAGCTTCCTACCGCTGAAGGACCATCATGAGACTTGCCTTCGACATCGCCGGCGCTGCGGGCGCCGGTGCTCTCGACATCGACATATCGGCGCTCGTCATCGCCGGTTGGGCCGGGCGCGATCGCCACGCGATCGAGCACCACATTGAGGAACTCGCCGCCATCGGCGTGCCGCGGCCGAGCACGGTGCCGCTCTACTACCGCGTGTCGGACAGCCTGCTGACGCAGGCGCCGCGCATCCAGGTGGTGGGCGGCGAGAGTTCGGGCGAGGTCGAGGTCTTCCTCTTCCAGGCCGGCGGCGAACTCTTCGTCAGCCTCTCGTCCGACCACACCGACCGCAAGCTCGAGACCGTGAGCGTCGCCCTGTCGAAACAGGTCTGCGCCAAGCCGGTGGCGCGGCAGGCCTGGCGCTTCGCAGAGGTCGCCGGCCACTGGGACGAGCTCGTCATCCGCTCGCACATCGTCGAGAACGGCGCGCGCGTCGTCTACCAGGAGGGCCGGCTCGCCGCGCTGCAGCCGCCGCTCGACCTCGTCGCGGGCTTCACCGGCGGCGCGGCCACGCTGCCGGAGGGAACGGCGATGCTCTGCGGCACCGTCGGTGCCAACGGCGGCATCCGCCCGGCCGTGTCCTTCACCATGGAGCTCTTCGACCCGCGCAGCGGCCGCACGCTCGGTCACGGCTACGACATCGAGGTTCTGCCGGAAGTCGCGTGAGCCGCCGTTCGGCCAAGAGCAAGGGACATCATCCATGTCACCAGACTTCGACCGCGCGGATCCCCATGCGGTGCGCCTTGCCGCCCGCACGGGCGCGCTGACGGGACACACGGCCCATCTCGCGCCGGGGCGCGTCCAGGCGAATCTCGCCATCCTGCCGGTGGCGCTGGCCCATGACTTCCTGCGCTTTTGCCAGCGCAATCCCAAGCCCTGTCCGCTTCTGGCCGTGTCCGAGCCCGGCGATCCGATGTTGCCGATGCTCGGACGCGACGTCGACATCCGCACGGACGTGCCGCGCTACCGCGTCTGGCGCGACGGTGAACTCGTCTCCGAGCCGACGGACATTCGCGACCTGTGGCGCGACGACCTCGTCGCCTTCCTCATCGGCTGCTCCTTCTCCTTCGAGGCGGCGATGCTCGCCGACGGCCTGCCGGTGCGCCACATCGAGCAGGGCACCAACGTGCCGATGTACCGGACCAACGTGCCGACCGTTGAGGCCGGCCCCTTCGGGGGACCGATGGTCGTTTCCATGCGGCCGCTGACCGCCGCCCAGGCCATCCGGGCCGTGCAGGTGACGTCGCGCTTTCCGGCCGTGCACGGAGCGCCGGTGCATCTCGGCGACCCGGCCGCGATCGGCATCGCCGATATCGGCAAGCCGGACTATGGCGATCCCGTCGAGATGCGGCCCGGCGAGATCCCGGTCTTCTGGGCCTGCGGCGTGACGCCCCAGTCGGTCATCGAACATGCCCGCCCGCCGTTCTCGATCTCGCACGCGCCGGGGCACATGCTCGTCACCGACCTCAGCAACAGCGCCGTCGCGGTGATGTAGAGGGCGCTCGCGCGCCCGCGACAACGACAGGCGAGAATTTACCCGGACGGCCTCGCCGGCTATGCTCGTCCGGCCCCGAACAGCGACGGGCCGGACGATGCACCATTACGCCATCTTCGAGACGGACGCCGGCTTCTGCGGCATCGCGTGGGGCGAGAGCGGCATCGTGCGCTTTCAGCTGCCGACCACGGACGCCGCCGGCACCGAGCGCCTGCTGCAACGGCGCCTGCCGGACGCGGTCCCAGGCACGCCGCCTCCACCCGTCGCCGAGACGATCGCGGCGGCAAAAGCCTATTTCGCCGGCCGCGAGACGGATTTTTCCGCCTGCGTGCTCGACCTTGGCGGCCGCGATGCCTTCGCCAGGGAGATTTATGCCGCGGCCCGGCGCGTCGGCTGGGGGCATACGACGACCTACGGCACGCTCGCGCGCGAGGTCGGCGCCGGCCCGGAGGCGGCGCGTGACGTCGGCCGGGCCATGGCGGAAAACCCGGTGCCACTGATCATCCCGTGCCACCGGGTGCTGGCGGCTGGCGGGCGGCTCGGTGGCTTCTCCGCCCCCGGCGGCACCGCGGCCAAGCTGCGCATGCTGGCGCTGGAGGGGATCGACCTTGCGCCGGAACCGGCGCAACGGTCCTTCGCCTTCTAGGGCTCGTCATGCCGCGCTTGATCGGCCTCAAGGCGGGGCCGAAGCAGCGGCTCCACGATGCCCTGCGGCAGGCGACAGGGAGCCACATCATGATCCGCGACATTCTCGTGCATCTCGACGGCAGCGCGGCAGACGAGACGCGCATCATCCATGCCGAAGCCATCGCCGGGCATTTCGATGCCCATGTGACCGGGCTCTTCACCAATATCGTGCCGACGCCCTACATCCCCGCGGCCGACGGCCTCGCCGCGGCCAGCATCCTCGAGGAAAGCCGCCGGCAGGCCGAGGCGGCGGGAGAGTCCCAGGCGGCACGCCTGGCGCAGCGCCTCGACACGCTCGCAATGCCCAGCGAACTGCGCCGGTTCGATCTTTTCGCCGATGCCGTCTGGAGCGCCGTTGCGCGGCAGGCGCGCGCCTGCGATCTCTTCGTCGCCCTGCGCCCGTACGGCGCCGACGGTTCATCGCACTGGCCGGAGGTGGTGGAGGCCGCCCTCTTCGGCTCCGGCCGCGGAGTCTACCTTGCGCCACCCGATGCGCCCGCTCGGGCGTTCGAAACCGTGCTCGTCGCCTGGAGCGATACGCGCGAGGCCGCCCATGCGGTGGCGGAGGCGATGCCCCTGCTGCGACTGGCGAAGCAGGTCGTGGTCGCCACGGTCGACGCCGATGGCCCTCCCGAGGAAGATCGCGAGGAGCCCGGCGCCGATCTCGCCCGCCATCTCGATCGGCACGGCGTCCGGGTCGAATTGCGGCACGTGCCCGAATGGCGCGAGGTTTCGCGTGCGCTGCTCAACGAGACCGAGAAGAGCGGTGCCGATCTCGCCGTGCTCGGCGCCTATGGGCATTCGCGCCTGCGCGAATGGGTGCTCGGCGGGGCGACGCGCGATTTCCTGACGCAATGCCCGGTTCCGATGCTGATGGCCCATTAGGCCGGGCCATCAAGAGGTGGCCGCCCCTGCGGATGCCGGGGCGGCCTCGTTTCGCCCCTGCCCGCTCACCGGTAGACGAGGACGGGGATCGTCGAATGGGTGAGTACCTTCAGCGTCACGCTGCCCAGCACGATGGCAGCCACGCCGCCGCGGCCGTGCGAACCCATCGCGATGAGGTCGCAGCCGCGCTCCTTGGCGGTATCGATGATGGCGCGATAGGGCTCGTCATGCACCACCTGCACCGTCTCGTAGGGCACACCGTTCACCCGCGCGACATTGCTTGCGGAGGACAGGAAGCCGGCCGCGCGCCGGCGTGCATGATCCTCGTACTCCGCCCGCGTATCCGTGAGCTGCTCGGCGTCCGTCGAGAGGAGGTGGAAGGGTTCCACAACCGTCAGTAACGTCACCTTGGCTCCGGCGTCGCGCGCGAAGGCCATCGCCTGTTCGACGGCCGCCGCCGACAGGAGTGAACCATCCGTCGGAATGAGAATGTTCTTGTACATGGCGCTCCCCTATTGGCGCTCCCTTTGTCGATGCGCGGGAAGGGTAAACGGGTAGGCCACGGCCGCGCCTTGCGCAGGATCAAGCCGACCCTGCGACGTTTGACCCATGTCAAGGAGCCCATGCGCGGGGGTGTTTTGATGTCCGTGGCAGCGCCGTCGGCCTGAGCCGACCGCTCGGCCCCGAGGCCGCAGTCTCAGCGCTCCGGGCGCCCGCTTCCAGGCCGGCCCGCCGCTGCCCCCGCGACAGGAGCACGACCATGCCTGAAGCAACCAAACTTCCCATCGAGACCGAGAAGCAAACTGCACCCGCGCCCGTCGCCCGGTGGACGCCCTTCGACAGCCTGCGCCGGGAGATCGACAGGCTGTTTGACGACCTCCATGTCGGCTCGTGGCGCATGCCCTTCGCCCGTGCGGAGTTCCAATCCGAACGGCCGTGGCTGCGCGAGAGCGCCTTTGCCCTCACCCCCGCGGTGGATGTGGTCGAGCGCGAGAAGGAATACGAGATCAGCGCCGAATTGCCGGGCCTCGAGCAGAAGGACGTCGAGGTGCGCCTGGCCAACGGCACGCTCATCGTCAGGGGCGAAAAGCGCGAGACCAAGGAAGAACACGACAAGGACTATTATGTGTCCGAGCGCCGCTACGGCACCTTCATGCGCTCGTTCCGTGTTCCCGACACGGTCGATACGGCCGGCATCGAGGCCCGGTTCGCGAACGGGGTGCTGACGGTCAAGCTGCCGAAATCCGCAGAGGCCCGGAAGAACGAGAAGAAGATCGACGTCAAGACCGGCTAGCCCTGAAACCTGCGGCGTTGTCGGCAAGGGTCGGCCGGCGGCGGACGCCGCCGCCGGCTTCGACATCAGCGCGCGAACCGCTCGCACGTGGCGCGCCCGGTGGCGGACGGCCGACATCGCCGGACTCGCGAAACGATCGCCGCGACTGCCGCTGACCGGCGGGCGCAGCAAGAACCCTCGACACCTTCGGTCTACGCCAGCCCTGCCCTGCACGGCCATATCAGCATGGGCTGTGACGCAAGGGGCAAGCCGGCCGTCACGGCGGCGAGGCGCACGGGCGCGGCATCGGTGGCAAGGCCCGCCGGAGCCCCGGTCATCCGGTCGGCGTGGACGGGCGAATTTCGCGATTGACGATGCGGCCATTATGGCCACGATGGGCCTTTCAAGAAGGGGGCGGCGCATGAAGGCGCTCTCGGCCCGCGAGGCCAAGTACAACTTCGGACGGCTGATCGACACGGCCCGCGCGGAGCCCGTGGTGATCGAGAAGCACGGGCGTCCGGTCGTGGTGGTGCTCGCGGTCGAGGAATACGAGAAGCTGACCGGCAACGCCGTTCCGCCGTCCCGCGACAAGCCCGCTGAAACGAACGGTGACTGATGCCGATCCTGAACTGGCTGACCCGCGACGAGGACCTTCGCCGCGCGAGCCGCGTGCCCTACCGTCTTCTGGAGGAAGTCCCGGACCTGTCGGCGGGCGACGGCAGCGCGGGCAACATGCTGATCCAGGGCGACAACCTCGAGGCGCTGAAGGCGCTGCTGCCGTTCTATGCCGGCCGGGTGAAATGCATCTACATCGACCCGCCCTACAACACGGGCGCGGCCTTCGAGCATTACGACGACAACCTGGAGCACACGCAGTGGCTGGCCATGATGTGGCCGCGGCTGGAACTGCTGCGCGATTTGCTCGCCGAGGATGGCTCGATCTGGGTGTCCATCGACGACAACGAGGGGCACTACCTCAAGGTCATCATGGACGAGGTGTTCGGGCGGCGGAATTTCGTAGTGAACGTCGTTTGGCAGAAAAGGATAGGCCCTGATAACCGTATACCTTTGGGCGACGCACACGACCACATCATGGTCTACGGACGGGAGAGGGAGAAATTTCGGAGTTCGACAAACCGTATTCCGCTGACCGAGAAGCAGCGTGCGCAATTCAAGAATCCAGATAATGACCCGCGCGGGCCTTGGACGTCTTCGTCCAACTTCTCGGCTCAAGGCTATCGGCCGAACCAAATGTACGAGATTACAACACCGGGCGGCGCGATACATAGGCCGCCCGCAGGACGATGCTGGGTCACGATCGAGCCCGAGTTCCTTCGCCTGAAGTCAGAAGGGCGAATGTGGTTCGGTAGCGATGGAAACGGAATGCCCCGGAAGAAAACGTATCTCAACGAGCACGAAGGACGGATGTCGTGGTCTTGGTGGTCCAACGACGATGTTGGCAACACTCAGGAGTCGAAAAAGGAAGTCATCGCACTTTTCGGCGATGACCTTTTCGACACCCCAAAGCCCGAACGCCTGATTGAACGCATCCTGCACATCGCTACCAACCCCGGCGATCTCGTGCTCGACTCCTTCCTCGGCTCCGGCACCACCGCCGCCGTCGCGCACAAGATGGGGCGGCGCTATATCGGCATCGAAATGGGCGAGCATGCCCGCACCCATTGCGCGCCGCGCCTGCAGAAGGTGATCGACGGCGAACAGGGCGGCATCTCGAAATCCGTCGGCTGGCAGGGCGGCGGCGGTTTCCGCTTCTACCGTCTCGGCCCGCCCGTCTTCGACGAGACGGGCCACATCCGGCAGGACATCCGCTTTCCCGTGCTGGCGGCGCATGTCTGGTTTTCGGAGACCGACCGGCCGTGGGACGGCAGCGGCGACAGCCCGCTGCTCGGCATTCATGACGGCCGCGCTCATGCGCTGCTCTACAACGGCATTCTCGGCGACAGGCGGCCCGGCGGCGGCAATGTGCTGACCCGCGCGACGCTCGCCATCATCCGCGAGGAGATCGCCAAGGTCGATCCGGCCTTCGACGGTCCGCTCACCATCTACGGCGAGCAGTCCCGGCTGACGCCCGCCACGCTCGACCGCGAGCGCATCACCTTCAAGCAGACGCCCTACGACGTCAAAGCGCGGGCCTGAGGGGGCATCTGATGAAACTGAAGCAATACCAGACCGATACTCTCTCCATCCTCCGCCGCTTCTTCGAGGAGGCGCGCGTCGCCGGCCCCAAAGGCGCCTATGAGGCGATCACCAAGGAGCCGGAGCAGGCGAAGCGGCTCGGCCGCTATGGCGGCACATACACGCCGCTCGCCGAGCTGCCGAACGTTCCTTACGTGTGCCTGCGTCTGCCCACCGGCGGCGGCAAGACGATCCTCGGCGCATACTCCATCGGCATTGCACGCGATGCCTGGGTGGAGAAGGACTATCCGATGGTGCTCTGGCTGGTGCCGTCGAACACCATCCGCCTGCAGACGGCAGAGGCGCTGAAGAACGCCCGCCACCCCTACCGGCAGGCCTTGGACGAGGCCTTCGACGGCCGGGTGCGCGTGTTCGACATCGCCGATTTCACGCATATCCGCCCGCACGACATTCGCGACCATTGCTGCATCGTCGTCGGCACGATCCAGACCCTGCGGGTCTCGAACACCGAGGGCCGCAAGGTCTATGCCCACAACGAGAACATGGAGCCGCATTTCACGGCGCTGCCCAGGTCACTGCCGGGGCTCGAGCCGCTGGACGGCGGCGGCGTGAGGTTCTCCTTCGCCAACCTGATGCACATCCACCGTCCGCTGATGATCGTGGACGAGGCGCACAACGCCGTCACCGGCCTGACGCGGGAGATGCAGGCGCGGGTCAACCCGTCCGCCATCATCGAGTTCACGGCGACGCCGCGCCTCAACTCCAACATCCTGCACAGCGTGACGGCACAGGAGCTGAAGCGCGAGGAGATGATCAAGCTGCCGATCATGCTGTCCGAGCACGACACCTGGCAGAATGCGGTGAACGGCGCCATCGCGGCGCGCGCCTCTCTGGCCGAGGAAGCCGAGAAGGATCCCGACTACATCCGCCCCATCGTCCTGTTCCAGGCGCAGCCGAAGAACCAGGAGGTGACGGTCGAGGCGCTGAAGACGCACCTGATGGAGGTCGAACAAATCCCCGCGGAGAAGATCGCCGTGGCGACCGGCGATCAGCGCGAATTGGACGGCATCGATCTGTTCGATCCCCAATGCCCGATTGAATACGTCATCACCGTCGAGGCGCTGAAGGAGGGCTGGGATTGCTCCTTCGCTTACGCCTTCTGCTCCGTCTCGCGGATCCAGAGCGCGGTGGATGTGGAGCAGTTGCTGGGGCGCGTGCTGCGGATGCCCTACGCCAAGCGCCGCAAGGCGGATCCGCTCAACCGCGCCTATGCCTTCCTGTCCGAACCATCCTTCGGCGAAGCGGCGCGGTCTTTGGCCGACAAGCTGGTCGCCATGGGCTTCGAGGAAGACGAGGCGCGCGACAACATCGAACCGGCGCAGGCCTCGCTCGATGCCGACACCGGCCTGTTCGGCCCGCGCGACAAGCCGAAGCCGACCTTCAGGCACACCGTGACGGCGACGCCCGAGGTGGTTGCGGAGTTGAGGAAGCGTGGGGGCGTGAGCCTGCGCGACACCGGCGGCGGCAGGATCGAGATCGCTGTCACCGGCCGCGTCGACGGCGCGCTGGAGAAGGTGATCGCCGACACGTTGCCCGAGACGGAACGGAAGGGCTTCGCCGAGGCCGTCTCGAAATACCGCGTCGATGTGAAGGACCAGTTGTCGCCTGCCGAGCAGGGCGCGACCTTCGAGGTCCCGCGCCTGATGTCGGAGATCCAGGGCGAGCTGGAGTTCGCCGACACCGACGTGTTCATGGAGTTTCACGACTGGTCGCTGCTCGATCATTCCTCGAAGCTGGGCGAGGCCGAGTTCGCGATCCGCGAGACGGCCCGCAGCTTCGAAATCGACCTCGACGGCAATCGCATCACCTATCAGTTCGCCGATGAGGCGGAGCAGTTGGCGCTCGACGTCGACGTCGAGGGTTGGACCCCGGAGGCGCTGGTGCTGTGGCTCGACAGGCAGGTGCGCCAGCCGGATATTCACCAGAGCGAGCTGTTGCGCTGGTTGCGCGACCTCGTCGGTCACCTGATCACCGCACGCGGGATGCACATCACGGCGCTGATGCGCTGCAAGTTCATCCTCGCCCGAAAGGTCCGCGAGAAACTCGCCGCCATCCGCCAGCAGGAGCGCGACGGCGTCTACCAGCGATACCTGTTCGCGCCGGAAGCCAAGGTGGATGTGTCGTTCGATGAGGCGTTCAGCTTCAAGGACGGGATGTACTGGGATCAGCGCCGGTATCGTGGCCGCTGGAAGCCGCGCAAGCACTTTCTTGGCCCCGACCATGTGCCGGCCTTCGACGGCGCCGAGAATGGCGAGGAATTCCAGTGCGCGCAGGCCATCGACAGCCTGCCGGGCCTGAAGTTCTGGATTCGCAACGTCGCCCGCCACCCCAACTCGTTCTGGCTGCCGACTGCGACTGACAAGTTCTATCCGGATTTCGTGGCGCAGTTGGAGGACGGAAGGCTGCTCGTCGTCGAGTACAAAGGCGCCCACATCGCCGAAGGCCCCGACACCGCCGAAAAACGAACCATCGGCGAGCTGTGGGAGAAGACGAACGGCGGCAAGGGGCTCTTCATCGTCATCGAGAAGACGGTCAATGGGAAGGACATGCGGGCACAGCTGGTGGAGAAGATTGGCGCCTGATTCCAAGCCGTTGATCCCAAGCCGTCTCGCCGCCGCCGAACCTTCCGGAAGGTTCAGTATTGACATGGCGCCACGAAGCAAGAGGCCTCCCGCGAGGGAGGCTTTTAAGCGGCTGTATTCTTGGAGTTATTTGGTTGCGGGGGTAGGATTTGAACCTACGACCTTCAGGTTATGAGCCTGACGAGCTACCGGGCTGCTCCACCCCGCGTCGATTTTGGTGGCGTGGCCTTTTGGGGCCTTGCTGAGCGGTTTTGCG
>NZ_JARKII010000022.1:0-15176 GCF_029309855.1 Chelatococcus sp. XZ-Ab1
CGCTGCAGAGCCTCGTAGATCCCGAGGAGGTCGGCACCTGGTGCCTCTCCGGCACCTCAGATAGCGCGTGGCGCGAGCACATCGGCAATGCCGTGCCGCCCGATGCCGCGCAGGCAATCGCCGAAGTGATGGGGCGGACCCTGCTGCTCGCCGAGATGGGCGAGACCTTCATGCTCTCCGCCGATCCGATCTGGGTGCAGCCGCTCACCGTGGCGCTCGCCGTCGACACTCCAGCGATGGAGGCCATCTGACATGCCTACCGCCTTTCCGCTTTCTTGGCCGGAGGGCTGGCCGCGCACCTTGGCCAGCCAGCGCAGCACCTCGCGATTTCGCACGCGATATGCCGATGCCTACGACAACCTGGTCCGCCAGCTCACGCTCATGGGCGCCACCCAGGTCGTCATCTCGAGCAATGCGCCGTTACGGCGCGACGGCCGCCCCTACACCGAGGCCATGGAAGACGACATCGCCGACCCCGGCGTCGCCGTCTACTTCCGGGTGGGCCGCGACGATCGGGCCATGGCGCGTGATGGGCACCCGACGCCGGCCGAGAACCTGCACGCGATCGGCCACGTCATCGAGGCACTGCGCAGCATCGAGCGCCACGGCGGCTCGTTCATGATGCGGCGTGCGTTCTCAGGCTTTGCAGCACTGCCGGCTCCGGCATCGCGGCCTTGGCACGAAGTGCTGGGCGTCTCGCCTACCGCCAGCACGGCTGAGGTTCGCGAGGCGCATCGGACCCTGATCGCCAGGCATCACCCGGACAATGGCGGGTCCGTCGACGTCGCGGCCGAGATCAACGCCGCACGGGACGCTGCGCTGAAGGAGCGGGGAGCATGACGCACGAGGAAGTCATGTCGGCCATCGCGGCCGGCGCCGGCTCGAATGACATGAGCGGTGGCTACGGCAAAGCGCGCTATCCGAACCGGCAGAGGATCACCGAGTTCCGGCGCCGCCTCATGGTCACCTTGGGCGATCTTCCCGAGGACATGACTGTCGCCGAGCTGCGCGAGCACTTGGACGATGGCGCGACCGATGCTTGAGGCGGCGGAGAACTGGACCCCGCCCCGGTGCAGGTGCTGCGGGGACCGTGGCGTCGTGCTGGATATCGCGGGCGAGCTACGCCCCTGCAGCCGGTGCCGAACTGATGAATTTCGAACGTGGGCGAGGCGCCGCATAGAGGATGCGAAGGGCGCCCACCCCGAGGAGGCGAGCCATGGGTGACCGCTCAGCTATCGAGTGGACTGACGCGAGCTGGAACCCGATTGTTGGGTGCTCCATCGTCTCGCCGGGGTGCACGAACTGCTATGCCATGCGCCAGGCGCACCGCATGAAGCACTTCGCGGAGGCGCGCACCGGAAGCCCGGCCGACACGCATTATTTCGGCACGACGAAGGTCGTGAACGGCAAGCCGGTGTGGACCGGAATGATGCGTGCCGCGCCCGAGCACATTCTGCTCCAGCCGCTCCGCTGGCGCCGTCCGCGGATGATCTTCGCCAACTCGATGAGCGACCTGTTCCACGAGAGCATTTCGGACGAAGAGATCGACCGCGTTTTCGCCGTGATGGCGGTGACGCCTTGGCACACCTATCAAGTCCTGACGAAACGCTCGGGTAGGATGCGCCGGTATTTCAGCGACCGCTCCTACGGCTCGCGCTGGATCGAAGCGATGCGGCGGCTGCACCCGCCGCCGAACGGACGCGGCATGCTGCTGAAGACGACTGACGGCGCGCTGCCGAATGTCTGGCTCGGCGTCTCCACCGAGGACCAGCGCCGCGCCGACGAGCGCGTGCCGGATCTGCTCGCGACGCCAGCAACCGTGCGCTTCGTGAGCGCCGAGCCGCTGCTCGGGCCGATCGAGTTCGATGCCGCTTGGCATGGAGAAAGCGCTCTGGGCGGCGAGTGCTGGGGCGACTGCGCTTGGTGCGAGCAAGGGCACCCACCTTTGCACAACTGCCACCGCGGCCGCCAGTCGACGGCCGCCTTCGAAAAGGGGCGATCTGGCCTCGACTGGATCATCGTCGGCGGCGAGAGCGGCCCCGGCGCCCGGCCGATGCACCCCGACTGGGCGCGCTCGATCCGCGACCAATGCGAGGCGGCGGATGTGCCGTTCTTCTTCAAGCAGTGGGGCGAGTGGTGCCCCGCAACGTCGGACTTCGGCGTTTCGGGCCACCAAATGCCCGCCACCGACGAGAAGTTCACATGGATCGGCTGGGACGGTCGAACACAGAACCCCTCTTGGCATGGGCTTCCTGCACCAGTCATGGCGATCGCCAAGATGGGCAAACGGCGCGCCGGCCGGCTCCTCGACGGCCGTGAGCACAGCGATATGCCAAGGAGGGCCGCCTGATGCCCGAGCAGCTCTATTTCGGCGCGGTGCCCGTTCCCTACACCGCCTCCTGGTCGGCGGAGGAGGGCACGACGCATGTTGCGCCATGCCGCTGGGCGAGCGGCCGGCCGGCGCTGTGCCAGGCCGTCGCGAGAGGCGAAGGGAAGCCATTGTTCGGCAAGCCGCACGCCCAGCGTCAGCGGCAGGCCATCGTGGACGGGCTCTGCGATCTATGCGGGCGCCCGCTCAAGAACTGCACCAAGGTCTCGCTGTCGCACGCCCGGACGCACGCCAACGGTGCCCACGGTCTGGCCAACTTGCAGGTTGAACCGCTGCTGCACCGGGAATGCGCCGCGACGAGCGCGCGGCTGTGCCCATCATTGCGCCGCGACCTGCGGGACGGGGCCATCGAGGTGCGCCAGGTCACGCGGTTCCGCGTGCAGATTGCGGTCATCGCTCCGCAGTTCATCGCCGAGTACGTGCCCGGCTACCGCGCCCGCCCGGACGAGCGCATCGCCGGGCACGCCAAGGTCGAGCTCATCAAATGGAAGGACCGCACCGCTGACTGGCTGCTTGCCGGTCTCGCGGACCTGGAGGCAGCATGACGATTACCGCCACCGATATCCGGCACGGGCTGCTGAAGCACTTCGCCCCGCCCGCGCATCGCGTCTTCTTCGAGGTTTCGAACGACACGGGGGCGAAGGCCCGGCGGTGGATCGATGCGGTCGCCGTCGGCATCTGGCCGTCGACCGGGCACGAGATCATCGGCATCGAAATCAAGGTCTCGCGCGGCGACTGGAAGCGAGAGCTGGCCGCGCCCGAGAAGGCGCAAAGCCTCATGCGCTTCTGCACCCGCTGGTATCTCGCCTGTCCCGACGGCCTCGTGAAGCCGGATGAACTGCCCGGCACCTGGGGCATGTTGGTTCAGCGCGACGACGGCTCGATGCGCATCAAGGTGCGGGCGCCGAAGTTGGATCCCGAGCCGTTGACGCCAGGCTTCATGATGGCCGTGCTGCGCAACTGTTCGGCCGTCGATATGGAGCTGGTCGGCAAGCTCGCGGCCGAGAAGGTGGCGGCGCGCGAAAAGCAGATCGACGCACTAATAGAGCGCGAGGCACAGCGTAGGGTGCAGGACGTTGGCATGCGGCAGCGCCGTGTGCTCGAGATCTCCGAGCGCCTCAAGGCGATGACCGGCGAGGACCCTGGCGCGTGGTCGTTCGACGACCGCGCCCTGGCTGCCGCCTATCAGTTCTTCCGCAGGAGCCGTGCCCACGATCGGTACGGCTTTGGCGGGAACGACCTGCCGGGCGCGATCAACGGACTCGAGCAGGCGTCGACGCTCCTGAAGGAGCTCTATGAACATCCGCTCATGGCGGCAATCCGCAGTGACCTCGCCGAAGGGAAGGAGCACGCGTGACAGCACTTGCCATCCTCGGCGGCCTTCTCGTCGCTGCCCTTCTCGTGCTCGGCACCGTCAAGGCGGCCGAGATCTTCAAGCCGAAATCGAAACGGAGAAACTAAGATGCGCAAGGGGTTGGCTTTTGCCGGGGTGCTTGGTGCGCTTCTGGCTCTGACGATCATGTTCGGGAGCTGGTACACCGTCGACCAGGGCGAGCGCGGTGTGCTGCTCCGGAATGGTGCAGTGATCGGCACCGCCTCTCCGGGGCTCGGCTTCAAGCTGCCGATCATCGACGGCATCGCGAAATTTTCGGTGCAGGATCGCATCGCAAAGTACGAGCAGGTCGCCGCCTACAGCCGGGATCAGCAGCCGGCCGACATGCAGGTCTCGGTCAACTACCGGCTCGTGCCCGAGCAGGTCGAAGACATCTACTCGCGTTTCGGCAGCGAAGAGAACGTTGTCGCCCGGCTCATACAGCCGCGCGTCTTCGCCGAGCTCAAGACGGTATTCGGCCGCTTCAACGCCGTGACGGCCATCCAGGAGCGTGAACGCCTCAACGTCGAGGTGCGCAGCGCCATCGCCGAAGCCGTCGCCGGGCCCGTGATTATCACCGGCGTGCAGATCGAGAACCTTGATTTCTCGGACGCCTATGAGGCCTCGATCGAGCAGCGCATGCTTGCGGAGGTCGAGGTGCAGCGGCTGCGTCAGAATGCAGAACGCGAGAAGGTGCAGGCCGAGATTACCGTCACGCAGGCGACCGCCAAGGCCAACGCGGTTCGGGCGCAGGCGCAGGCTGATGCTGACGCGATCAAGCTGCGCGGCGAAGCCGAGGCGCAGGCGATCCGCGCCCGCGGTGAGGCGCTGAAGGACAATCCAACGCTGGTCGAGCTCGTCCAGGCCGAGCGCTGGGATGGAAAGCTGCCGACGACGATGGTGCCGGGCGGGGCGATGCCCATGCTCGCGATCGGCAGGTGAGGGGGCGGTCGTGAAAGCTCTCACCGTCTGGCAGCCGTGGGCGAGCCTCATCGGCCTATCGCTCAAGCCCTACGAATTTCGCGGCTGGCCGGCGCCGCGCGCGCTCATCGGCCAGCGCATCGCCATCCACGCCGGCGCCCGCCCAGTCCGGCGCGAGGAAATCGCCGCTCTGATCCTGCGGCTTCGCGGGCCCGAGGCATGGACAACCTGCCTTCGCCCGGAAGCGCTGGCCTTCCTTGAGCGCGTCCATCGGGACCCGTCGCTCCCGCCTCGTTCCCACGTCGTCTGCACGGCCGTGCTCGGCACGCCGGTGCGCTCCTGGCAGATCGTCGGGGAGTTCGGCGGCTTCATAAACGACAGCAGCAGGAACGAGCACTCCAACTGGGCGTGGCCTCTCAGCGACGTTCAGCCACTTGAGCCGCCCATCGCCGCCCGCGGCGCACAGGGCTTCTGGGACTGGAAGCGACACGCCGATGCAGCTTGATGAGCCTTCCCTTCTGGCTGGTGCGCTGCCGGCGCCTATGGACCAAGATAGAGCAGATCAGGGCGAAGCAAGCCACAAAGATAATTCTCCCCTGCCGGCGTTCACCACCGGCTCCTCAGCCTCAGTCACCCGGGATCGATGATATGAAACGAGCCGCCCTGATTTCCCCGTGTGGTCTCTACCGCTATCGCCTCACGCGGCATTGGGACCCGGACAAAGCGCCCCTCACATTCGTCATGCTCAATCCCTCGACAGCGGACGCGGAAGTTGATGACCGGACGATCAGACGTTGCATGGGATTTGCGGAGCGCGAGCGCGCAGGCGGCATCGTGGTGGTGAATCTCTACGCCTATAGGGCGACCAAGCCGAGCGCACTGCGAAGCGCCGCAGATCCGAGAGGACCGGAGAATGACTCCCACCTCATGGACGCTATTCGCGCGGCAACTGGTCGGCCGATCGTTTGCGCTTGGGGCACCAACGGGGACGGTGCGTCATTCATCCGGAAAGCCCAGGCTAAGGGCGCCGAGTTGGTCGCGCTTGGCATCACCAAACGCGGCCACCCGCGGCACCCCTTGTATGTGCCCAGCGATGAGCCGCTAATCCCATATCCCGCTCGCCAATAGAGGCGGCGATTATGGGGCGCAAAATCCGACATTTCCCGTGCCATCCATATACCAAGTGCCCCTCTGCCGACGGAGGATGGTGCCGGGCGGGGCGATGCCCATGCTCGCGATCGGCAGATGAGGGGCGGTCGTGAAAGCTCTGGCTATTTGACGTGGGCGTCGTTGATCATGAAACGTGGGCCAGATCCGACCGATTCATGGCAGTCTCAACTTTTTATCCTTCCAAAAAGGTTACACCGTCGGGGATTTGATCGCCGGGAGGAAGACGCGGGGGCAGCGACATGACTTTGGACCGAGAGCTCTTATTGCAGATTGTCAAGCTGGTTTGGGGAACGAGCTCGAAGAGAATCGGCTCGACAATTGCCCTCCTGAGTGTGGTGGCGATGATCGGCTTCCCGTTCGGCAACTTGATCAACGCGGGTCTCCTCTTCCTGGGGCTATCGCCGTTGCCGGACCTGTCCCCCTGGATCGGGTTCCCCATCCTGCTCCTCGGAGTAGTTTTGGTGGTCTTCGGTGACTGCAGGGATCGCGCTGACAAGCTAGCCAAAGTGAATCCGCATGACATTGCCCTGCTTAAGCAATTTCGTTCCGAATTTCATGCCGGGCTAAGGGAATTTCTCCGTGAACACACCTTTGGAGATTCGTTTCCCAGTCAGTTGGTTCTACCCGTCTTCCACGTCGCAAACTGGCGAGGCCCCGAGTACGAGTTGACTGATCGAGAGGCCGAGAAGCAATTTGCGAAGGTCAAGGCTTGTGCCCGCAAGATGGCAGATCTTCTTGCATATAAGACGTGGCCGCACCGCGTTGCGCAAGGCTTTCACACTGCCCTTCCGGACTACTATGACGAATGGGCGCCAGCACCGGAGGTGTTAAAAGCCATCGGAGAGCTTAACAGCGGTGCCCGAGACCTGATCGAAGCGACAGACCAATTCGAACGTATGGCGCGAGTTCGGTTCCCAACCGATTGAACCAGGGAGAAGAACGCGCTACGCCGGCCCTTCGGCTTGGCGCGACGTCCCTATATTTCCTCCTCCGCGGGATCAAGGATTGCAGGCATCGTTGGCCGGCGAATTCACGCGCCTCGAGACCGGCCAAACCTGCAGCGCTTCGGCCGGGCAGGGCGCCAAGGGCGCTCGTCGCGACGATGATGATCATCATGGTAATCGTCGCTATGGTGGCGGCAAACTGGTAGGAGCCGCCGCCCATGTGCAACCTCTACAACGTCCGGAGCAACCGCGAGGCGATCCTCGACCTTACGCGGGGCATGGTCGATCGCAGCGGTTGGAACGAGCCATCGCGGGACATCTATCCCGGCACGCTAGCGCCGATTGTCCGCGTCGGCGCGGACGGCGAGCGCGAGATGGTTATGGCTACGTGGGGGATGCCGACGCCACCCGAGCGTATCCGGGGCAATTATGACCCCGGCGTCACGAACATCCGGAACACACATTTCAAGCACTGGCGGCCATGGCTTGGCCCAGAATGCCGCTGCGTCGTCCCCTTCTCGTCCTTCGCCGAGCCGAACCCGGCCGCCAAGGTCGAGGGGCAACGGACGCCGAACGCTTGGTTCGCACACAGTGACGGGCGGCCGATCATGTTCTTCGCAGGCGTCTGGACCCCGTGGCGCGGCGTCAAGAAGGTCCGGGATGGCGAGCAGGACTTCGAGTTGTTCGGCTTTCTCACGTGCGGGCCGAACAATGTCGTCAAGCCGATCCATGAGAAGGCCATGCCGGTCATCCTCACCGAGGCAGAAGAGATCGAGACCTGGATGACGGCGCCTTGGGAAATCGCCCGCGAGCTGCAGCGCCCGCTGCCCGACGATATGCTGGTGATCGTGCCGCCGCCGGAGCGCCCCAAGTAGCGCTCCCCGCCTTGACGCCCCACATGAGAACGATACAAGAACGCCCCTTCCGATCAGGAGGGTGTCATGTCGGGCCGCTCGATTTCGATCAACACGATCGCCGAATGCATCCACTATGGATATCGCATCACGGCGTACTGCCTCTCTCCCGAATGCGGGCGCTCCCGGGAGCTTGACCTGCCAGCGCTCGCCGAGCGCCTCGGCCCTGATCACAGCACTCTGCACCCGGCCTTGGCACCGCACCTGCGATGCAAGGTATGCGACGGCAAGCGCATCCAGCTCACCTTGCACCCGGATCCTCGGCCGGCCTGGAAGATCGCCGAGGAGGAGAATGGCGTTTGATGCCAACGGGAGCCTTTGGGAGCGGCAGGCGTTCGGCACCTGAATACGGGAGGCGCTAATGCCCGGGCAGAGCCTGTACCAGGAGCTCTACGACCTTGAGATCAATTTCGAGGTGAGCACGTTCTGGGACCTCGGGTTCCGCGTGCGCCTCGGCGACGACATGAACGGGTGGAAGGAGGAGCGGCAGGTCCGCACCTGGGCCGAGGTCGAACCGGCGCTCGCCGATATGGCGACCCGTCATTTCCCCATCAAAACGGCCAACCTGCAGGGCAGGCCCACGGCATAGCTTACCGTCGGCGCGGCTTGTTCCAGTCCTCGGTGGCTTCGCGGATCGCGGCCGCCCCGGCCGGGTTCTTCGTCTTGATCCAGTTCCTGGTTCGCCCGGACCGATAGGGCGACCCCTTTCGCTTTGAGACGATCCCCTCGAGGCCCATGGCGCAGATCTCGGCAAACACGAGCTCGCCGTCGGCCTCGATGTGGTCGCTGTAGAGTAGGTGCGCATCGTCCCGCGGCAGCAGCCTGCGCAGGCGCCGCTTCCGCGCCTCGACAGGATCGGGGCGGCAATCGACGCCATCGAGCTCGAGCAGATCGAAGGCGTAGAGCTGCACAGGGTGGCGCCGGCTCCGCAGCCTCTCGAAGACGGGGACGCCCTGCTCATCGCACGAGACGAGTTCGCCGTCGATGATACAGGAGGTGCAGCGGAGCCGATGCACTGCCTCCGCCAGCGCAGGGTAGCGATCCGCCCAGTCGTAGCCGTTCTTGGTGATGAGGAGGACGCGATCCGGCATCCGCTGAGCCATCATGCGGTAGCCGTCGAACTTGATCTCGTGCAGCCATCCCGGACCCGCCGGGGGGCTGGTAGCCGGAGATGGCAGGCAAGGAGCAATGGCGCCGCGCACCTTCATGTGACCGATTGTGCGAGCGCAGGTCCAGAAACGCAAAAGGCCTGGTTCGTTTCAGAAGCATTGGTTGCGAAGAGCGGATGGGAACATGCAACGGCGACAGTCCGCGCTGCCCCGGGGGGAGAGGCTAGTTGGGACTCCGATGTGTAACATTGCGTGTAACAATTGTCGCTCCGCAGTGGGGCGAATTGCAGCTGTAGCAATTATTTGGAGAAGAGCGCTCCACCTATTGGAATTCCTCCCTCTCCGCCAAGACACAAATGTTCGCGACGAATCGACGGGTCTCGCAGAGACCCGTTGAAATATGCCGCAAGATGACACCCGCAGCACTTGAGACCAACCGTCGAGCAAGGCGCGCGCGGACACGTCGAGCGCATCGGGCCGGGGGTATGCAACGGCGGCGAGTCCAGCCGTGACCATGTGCGCGAGGGCCGGCATGTCAAGGTGGCGAACGCAGATACGCTCTGAAATCTAAATTCCAGCGTGTGTGGCTCGACGCGGCGGCCAGGCCGGGTGCAACGCGTCGACCACGGCTGGATGGCGATGGTCTTTCGTACCATGCTCGCGCAGATGCGGGTGGTCGGGCGGCAGGTCCGCGTGGGCATGCGGCAGCGCGGTTTCCTCGGTCGCGGGCCAGAGGCGCCACGCGAGCAGCGTGCCTGCCGCGGCCAGCGCGGCCATGACGAGGAAGGTCGCCGGCAGCCCGATCGCCGCCCCGGCCCGGCCTGCCAGCGGATAGGCGATCAGCCAGCAGGCATGCGACAGCGCGAACTGCGCGGCGAAGAGCGTCGGCCGTTCCTCGGCCGGGGCCGAGCGGCGCAGAAGCCGCCCCGTGGGCGTCTGCACCAGCGCATAGCCGAAGCCCGTGACCAGCCACAGCGCCATCAGCGCGGGCAGCGCCCCTACCATCGGCCCCGCCAGCAGCGTCGGCACCAGCAGCGCCGCTCCCGCCAGCATCGCCGGGCGGTCGGGGATGCGGTCCAGGAGCCGCGGCAGCATCAGCGCCGTCGCCATCGACCCTGCCCCGAAAGCCGCGAGCGCCAGCGCCACCTGCGGCTCGCCCAGACCGAAGCTGCCCTTCACGATGACCACGGTGTTGACGATCACCATGGCGCCTGCCGCCGCCACCGCGAGGTTCAGCGCCAGCAGGCCCCGCAGCCGCGGTGTGGCGAGATAGCGGCGGAGACCGGCGGTGGTGCGGATCCAGACCCCGCCCGCGGCCGGGGCCTGCGGCGCGGGCAGCCGCACCGTCATCACCAGCGCGGCCGAGAGAAGGAAGCCGATCACCGTGCCGCCGAACAGCGCCGGGAAGCTGACCAACGTAAGAAGCGCCGCCGCCAGCATCGGCGAGACCAGGCTTTCCAGATCATAGGCCAGCCGCGACAGCGACAGTGCGCGGGTATAGTCGCGCTCGTCCGGCAGGATGTCGGGAATCGTCGCCTGAAAGGTCGGGGTGAAGCCCGCCGAGGCCGCCTGCAACAGGAAGATCAGCGCATAGACCTGCCAGACCTCGGTCACGAAGGGCAAGGCCAGCGCCACCGCGGCGCGGATCAGGTCCAGCCCCACGAGCCAGGCCCGCCGCAGCACCCGCACAGCCACCGCCGCCGCCACCGGCGACAGCCCGACATAGGCTACCATCTTGATCGCCAGCGCGGTGCCGAGCACCGCGCCTGCGTTCTCGCCGGCGATGCGCCAGGCCAGGAGCCCGAGTGCGACGGTGGCAAGCCCCGTTCCCACCAGCGCGATCACCTGCGCGGCGAACAGATGCCGGTAGGTGCGGTTGGCGAGGACGGCGCGCACGGGGCGGCCTCAAAGCAGCTTAACGAGCTGGTGTAGCTCGCTGCGGTCCGAGGCGCCGGCACGCCCCAGGCAGTGGTCGATGTGGTCGTGGATAAGCACACGCTTGGCGGTGGCCGCGACCCTTTCCACCGCCTGCAACTGGATGGCGACCTCTGTGCAGCGCCGGCCCGCCTCGATCATGCCGATGACATGGCGCAGATGCCCTTCGGCGCGCTTCAGCCGGGTGATGATGGCCGGATGAGACGAATGCTGGCGTATCATGCGTTGGCTATATCCACCGGTGGAGAGTCCGTCAAACCAGACTGATCGGCGGCCAGAATCGGTCGCCCTGTCGCTCGCGGGCCGGAGCGGCTGGTCGCGCCGATTCGGTGTCCCGAGCCTGCGGCGGGGTCAGGCGATCGCGATGACACCGAAGAGGACCAGCAGGAACAGGACAAGTACGACAGCGATCAGAATGCGTGCGCCCGTTGCAGCCGCGCCCGCCAGAGCGTGAAAGCCGAGGAGGCTGGCAACAGCCGCGATGACCAGAAGAATGAGAATCCACTTGAGCATGGCGATACCCTCCCACCATCGGCAGCGGTCGATACGATCATGAAACACTTGTGCCCGAATGCGGGTTCCCGGCGGCATCTTCACCGACACGCTCCTGCCGGGCTTCCGGCCGGCGCCGAAGCCGTTCTTCACGGCCGCGCTGCTGCTCGTGTTGGCACACGCACGCGCTATACTGCCATCGCACTTAACGCGGACGCCGAGGGGCGCAAGAACCGCGAGGAGATGAGCTTCTGCGAGGGCTGGAACACGGCGATCGACCGGATGGTCCATTTCGTCAAGCGGCAGTAGGCAGGTCCCAAGCTCCGTGGTGGCCCTGCCGGGGACGCCCTCCGCCGGCAGGGCCATTGACGGTCAATGGACGACGCCGCTTTCCGTCATGTGCAGCCGGGAGAAATGGGCATGTCCGTCGGCGATCGCGAGCGGTACCGGTCCTTTCGTCGATGACGAGCCGCGGCCGACCTCGCACACGTCATACTCGAAGCCGCGCGGCAGGTTGATGCGCGCGCGGTGTTCCTCGCCGGTGACCGGGTTGAGGATCGGATCGCCCCGCGACTCGACCCAGCCGGGGACATGGACGCGGGCCGTGCGTGCTTCCGGGTCGATCTCGAAGTCGATCGTGGTGAAGACGGGATCGTGCACCTTGGCGAAGGTGGTCGAGAAGACCTGGAAGAAGGTCGCGCCCGGCTCGGTGTCAAGGCCGCTCATGATGCGCAGGAGCGCCTCGCGCTGCTCGGGCGAGGCACGCTCGTCGACGATCGGCACCACCTCGCCGCCGCCCTCGTGGATCGCTCCCGGCCATGACACGATCATGCCGATCTTGAGGCCGTCGAGCCGTGTCGCGCCATGGTGCCCCTCGTCAATGTCGACGAAGCCGACTGCATGGCAATTGCCCTGCGTGGGCCGTGCGTTGAACTGGCAGGGACAGCCATAGGCGCAGTTGCACTGGATGAATTCGCGGCCCTTGATGGTCCATTTGGTATCCGGCATGTCGTCCTCCCCATGGCTCGTTCCCGTCGTGCGCGGCTCGGGGCGGCCGTGATCGCGAGACTGTGCAGGTTACGCAGAGGTATCCGGACAACTTTAATTATAGCAGGAACCGCTCGGCGGCAGAAGGCGCGCCACCCACCGGGATCAGTCGTGCTTTCCGTCCGGAGCCGTGAAAGGTCGCAGGAAGTCGAGCGGGAAGGGAAAGACGATGGTGGAGTTCCGCTCGTCGGCGATGTCGTGCAGCGTGGTCAGATAGCGCAGTTGCATGGCCTCCGGGATCTTCGCCAGCATCGTCGCCGCCTCGACGAGCTTCTCGGCAGCCTGCTGCTCCGCCTCGGCGCTGATGATGCGGGCCCGGCGGTTGCGTTCCGCCTCGGCCTGGCGGGCGATGGCGCGCACCATGCTCTCGTCGATGTCGACGTGCTTGATCTCGACATTGGCCACCTTGATGCCCCAGGCGTCCGTCTGGCTGTCGAGGATTTCCTGGATGTCCGCGTTGAGCTTGTCGCGCTCGGCCAGCATCTCGTCGAGCTCGTGCTTGCCGAGGACGGAGCGCAGGGTCGTCTGCGCCAGCTGGCTGGTGGCCATGAGAAAGTTCTCCACGGCGAGCACCGCCTTGTCGGCCTCGATGACGCGGAAATAGATGACGGCATTGACCTTCACAGAGACATTGTCGCGCGAGATGACGTCCTGGCTCGGCACGTCGTGGACGGTAGTGCGCAGGTCGACGCGCACGAGCTGCTGCACGAAGGGCACGAGCAGGATGAGGCCTGGCCCCCTGACGCCGGAGAAGCGGCCGAGCGTGAAGACCACCGCGCGCTCGTATTCGCGCATGATGTGAACCGCCAGCGACAGCAGGAAGCCGATGAGCAGGACAGCGACGAGATAGGGGGCGTAGTCGAACATGGTCATCTTCCTCGGTTCTCGGGTGCCGTCTCCGCTACCGGTTCGACGACCAGGGTGAGCCGCTCGCGGGCGACGACGCGCACGCGCTGGCGCGGGGCGAGCATGACGTCGGCCCGAGCCGCCCAGCGTTCGCCCTGGACGTGCACTTGGCCGTGGCCGTTGCTCCAGGCGAGGACCTCTCCGGTCATGCCGATGAGGCTGGTGTCGCCGGTCGCGACCCGGCGCCGGTGAGCCCGCACGGCCGCGGTCGCGGCGATGATCAGCGTTCCGGCGCTGACGGCGGCGGCCGCCACGACAACGGGCCAGGAAAGGGCGAAGCCCGGCACGTCCCTGTCGAAGACGAGGAGGGAGCCGAGGACGAAGGCGATGATGCCCCCTATGCCGAAGATGCCGAAGGAGGGCAGGAAGGCCTCCGCCGTCATCAGCGCCACCCCGAGCAGGATGAGGCCGACGCCGGCATAGTTGACGGGCAGCAGGTTGAGCGCGAAGGCCGCGATGAGGAGGCAGATGGCGCCGATGACGCCGGGCACGGTGGCGCCCGGGCTCAGAAACTCGAAGACGATGCCGTAGATGCCGATGAGCAGCAGGGCATAGGCGATGCTCGGATGGGTGATGGTGGCGAGGAGACGCGTGCGCCAGTCGGGCTCGATGACCACCGGCCTCAGCTTTGCCGTGTCGAGCCGGTGCTCCGTATTGCCGATGCGCACCGAGCGTCCGTCCGCCTGGGCGAGGAGGTCGGAGAGGTCGTTCGCGACGATGTCGACGACGCCGTAGGCGAGGGCCTGTCGCGCTGGCAGGCTGGCCGCCCGGCGCACGGCCTCCTCGGCCCAGTCGGCATTGCGGCCGCGCAGCTCCGCGAGCCCGCGGATGAAGGCAACGGCGTCGTTCACGACTTTGGCCGTCATCGCGTCGGCCGGTGAAGTCGGCTGCTTGTCCTGCCCGGCCTCGTCCTTGTCCCGGTCGAGCGGCTGGCGTCCGCCGCCGAGTTGCACCGGCGTCGCCGCACCGAGATTGGTGCCGGGCGCCATGGCGGCGATGTGGCTGGCGTAGAGGATGTAGGTGCCGGCGCTGGCGGCGCGGGCGCCGCTTGGGCTCACATAGGTGGCGATGGCAATGGGCGAGGCGATGATGTCGCGGATGATCTCGCGCATGGCGCTGTCGAGGCCGCCCGGCGTGTCGATGCGCAGGATGACGAGCCCGGCCTGGCGATGCGTCGCTTCGGCAAGGCTGCGGCGCAGGTATTCAACCGTCGCCGGACCGATGGCGCCATCCATGTCGAGCACGATCGCCTCGCGCGATCCGGCCGCTTCCCGCGGCGTTTCGACGGTCTGGGCCGCGGCAGCGAAGACGCAAACGCCGATGAGACCGGCCAGGAGAAATACGAGAAGGCCGTTGGACGGGATGCGATCGGTCGGGCGCGTGCAATCCATCGGAGCGTGACGATCTGGCGCCACGCATTATGGCCTGCCGGCCGGCATTTGTCTGCCCTCGGACGGATCACGGTGGGAGGCGAAGCGTGGAGGTACGGGGCCTCCCTCCCTCTCGCCGGCGTATGTCGCGGATTTGACCAGGGGCTCAGTCGTCTCCGTCGTCGCCCTCGCCATAGACATCGCGACGGTCGCCGCCGATCAGGATCTCGCGTTTTCCGGCGTGGTTTGCGGGTCCGACGATGCCTTCGTTCTCCATGCGCTCCATGAGGGAGGCGGCGCGGTTGTAGCCGATCTGCAGGCGGCGCTGGATGTAGGAGGTCGAGGCCTTCTTGTCGCGCAGCACGATGGCCACCGCCTGGTCGTAGAGGTCTCCCCCCGGCGCGCCGAACGACGTGTTGTCGAAGACGGCGCCGTCGGCCTCCGGTGCCGCGCCCTCCTCGTCGGCCGTGACGGCGTCGAGATATTGCGGCCGCCCCTGCGCCTTGAGGTGCGCCACCACCTTCTCCACCTCCTCGTCCGACACGAACGGCCCGTGCACGCGCGTGATGCGCCCGCCGCCGGCCATGTACAGCATGTCGCCCTGGCC
>NZ_JARKII010000023.1:0-14201 GCF_029309855.1 Chelatococcus sp. XZ-Ab1
CCGGTCATCCACGCGAGGCACGCCCCGCGACTTGTTGGGAAGGTGAGGCCGGATCGCCTCCCATTCGAAATCCGTCAGATCGTAGCGGCCCATCGCAAAGCTCCCGAAAAGGAGCTTGAATCACAATCGCCACCGTCAGGGAACCCAGAGCCGTTTATGGGTTTACGGCCTAGGACACAGCGAGAAGGGCCGACCGCTACGCGATGGGAGGCTTCACCAATGTCGCCCACATGTTGTCCGAGGTCGGCACAAGCGTCAGCAGATCGAACCGCACGTTGAAGCCGGCCGCACCGGCCATACGCCTGAGCGTTCCCGGCGTGAAGTAATTGACATGATCCGGAAGACGGATGCCACACCAGCGCTGCCCCATGATCAATCGGTTGATGCTCGCGAAATTGGGCACCTTGACCAGCGCGACACCGCCCGGCACGAGCACGCGGTTGAGCTCCTCCAGAATTGGCAACGGTCGGATGTCGTGCTCGAGGAACGAACGCAACAGAGCTCCCGAGAAGAAGCCATCATCGAACTCCCGCAATCCGTCGAGTGCCGAGGCCTGCACCGTGCGGCCACCGCGCGCGCGAAAGAGCCGGTCCGATATCTCCGCGAGCTCGCGCGAGATCTCCACGCCATAGGGTGTGTAGCCCTCCGGCAGGTCTTCCAGATGGCGTCCCGTGCCGCAGCCCAGATCGAGCACGGCGCCGCGCGCGGCGGAGCGCGCGATCCTTCCAGCAGGCGACGCTGCCCGGCCGAGTCTCAGCCTCCATCGTGTCGCATGATCCAGCGCCTGCCACAGCGGATTGCGCTTCCTGCGCCTGTCGCGCTCAACATGAAAGCTCTTCTCCCAGGCAAGCTCGCTTTCCAGTGCCTTGAGCGGCGGCGCGTGCGACAGATGCACGAAGTCGCAGATCGGGCACGCGACGACCGACCATCGCTCATCCGAATAGCGCTGCAGCTTCTTTCGTTTCCTCTCGTTTCCGCACAAAGGGCAGGCGCGTGCAATGCGTGCCGTTTGCGGCTGCGGGGCCGCATTCATCATCGTGATCTCCGGGCATAGGTGAGGACGCAGGCGGCGTTCAGCGCGCTACGGCGGAGTACTTGCCGGATTGGACGACGGTCGCATCTGGCAGGGGACGTCGGCCATGCGGACGAGATGCGAAACGAGCCGAAACAGCAGGCGCCACTGAGGCCCAACCGCAATCGAGGCATCGAACATGGCAACGCACGGATACAACAACAAGCAATCCATCCCAGTCCATCACGCGTCGAGCCGCATGAGGCTCACCGGTGAACACGCCCTTTCACACCCGGTCACTGTGTTATTCTGAACCACAAACCAATTTCTTGCTCAAACTTAGGCTAAAACAAACCGGACGACATGCCCTGCAGAATGCACAATTATGAGCAATAATCGATCTATTTTGGAAAGCGCGAGAAGTTCGGCATTACCCGCAGACGCGGACGGGACGGATGGCAAGGCAAGGGAGGATCCATTGAGAGAGGAATACGACAGGACAATGCGCGCACTGTTCGGTCCCCGGCTCGAACGGGCGCTGGAGGAAACGAATGCGGAGATCGAGGCCCAGGCCGCCAATGTGGCACCTGTCGAGCTCGACCAGCAGAGTGTCGGGCGGCTCAGCCGCATGGACGCCATGCAGGCGCAGGCCATGGCCCAAGCCTACGAGCGCCGGTTGAAGGCCCAGAAGGTCCGCATCGAGCACGCGCTGACGCGCCTCGCAGCCGGGGAATACGGCTATTGCACCGAATGCGGCGAGGAAATCGGCATGCGGCGGCTGGACATCGACCCCGCAGCGCATCGGTGTGTCAGATGCGCCTGATCGGCCGCTGAGATGCCGGAGCCAGCTTCGCCCCGACGCGGCGCCAGCCGAGCCGATCCGCCAGGGCAAGGCAGCTTTGCCAGTCCTCAACGCTGTCGGTCGTGCCGAGACTCCGCAACGAGGCTGCGGACCACTTTGCATGACCTCGCCCGAGCAACTGGACGCGCTCGCCAGTCAGTCCCCGACGGCGGCCTCGAACCTGCGACGCAAGTGTTCTCGGTCGCGCACTGTCCGGGGTTCCCGTCTGGGATGGTCGGGGCTATCATTTTGTACAATTAACAAAGAACGAGGGGAGGCGACATGCGCGCGGAAGGTTCGGCCCCGCCGGATCGTCGCCGGGTTATTGCCGTTCTGGCCGCTGCCCTCGTGGCTTGCCGGGCCGGCGCGAGCGAGGCCGCGCCCATCGGGGAGATCCGCTTCGGCCTGACGCCGGTCTTCCTCAACAACGATCTCGAGCTGCTCGCCCGGCTTCAGAGCTATCTCGAACGTGCCACCGGCCATCCGGTCAGGCTCATCACGCGGCGGACTTATCAGGAAATCACGGCGCTCCTGACCACGCGCCAGATCGACGCGGCGTGGATCTGCGGCTACCCGTTCGTCACGCACCGCAGCGAACTGCAGCTGGTCGCCGTGCCGCTGTGGCGCTCGCGCCCTTTGTATCAATCCTATGTCATCGTCGGCAATGACAGCGAGGCACGTAGCGTCGCCGATCTCGCCGGCGGCATCCACGCCTTCTCCGATCCCGATTCCAATTCCGGCTTCCTGGTCACGCGCGCCCTGCTGGCGGAGATGGGCGTGCGGCCCGAAGGCTTCTTCGCCCGAGCATTCTTCACCTACGGCCATCGCAACGTCATCCGCGCTGTGGCGAGCGGCCTCGCGGGATCGGGCTCGGTCGACGGCTATGTCTATGAGGTCATGGTCCAGATCGAGCCCGAGCTGACGGGGCGCACGCGCGTTCTGCGGCGATCGGAATGGCTTGCCTTTCCGCCCGTTGCGGCGCCGCGCACACCACTCGACGAGACCCGGCTCGCGAAGCTCGCCGGGGCGCTCCTTGCGATGCCGGCGGATCCGGACGGCCACGCGGTCCTCGCCATGCTGCGTCTTGACGGCTTCGCCCGCGAACCAGCGAGCCTGTTCGATGCGATTGCCGCCAAGGTCGACCTTCTGGCGCGGGCGGGCTGAACGATGCTCGGCCGCCTCGATCCGCGCTCCTGGCCCATTACAGCGAAGGTGCCGCTGGCCGTCGCCGGCCTGATGGTGCTCGTCGGCCTCATCCTCTCCGAACGCGTCCTCGCCCGGCTTGCCGACACGCAGGAGCGGCACCTGCGCGATCTCGCCCAGAGCTATCTCGACGGCCTGTCTTCGGCTGTCGCGCCCTCCATGCTGCGCGACGATACCTGGGAGGTGTTCGATGCGATCGAACGCGCACGGGACCTGCACAGGAGCCTGCGCCCGCTCGAGACGGTCGTCAGCCATGCCGACGGCCGGGTGATCGCCGCCTCCGATCCGCGTCGGTATCCTGTGGGATCATTGAACGAGGAGCGCCAGCGCGTGCAGGTGGCCGGTGCCGACAGCTTCAGCTTCGAAGCAGGGGCTGACACGGCGACGGCCGTGCGCAAGCTGTCCTATCCGGGGCAGACGGTCGGCTTCATCGAGGCGGTCTTCGACACGCGGCATCTCGCCGCCGAGCGGCGCAGCGTCATGTTCGCACTTGTTGCGACAAACGGGCTGCTCACGCTCGTCCTGGCAACCGCTGGTTGGTTCCTCATGGCGCGCATGATGCGGCCGGTCACCATCCTCACCAACCATCTGGGGCTTGCTCGCAGCGTTTCCGCAGTGCCCATCGCCGAGGATATCGTCATGCGTCAGCGTGGCGAATTCGGCCGTCTCTTCCGCGCCTACAACGCTTTGGCGGCATCCATGGATGAGCGCGAGACGCTCGTGAAGAAGCTCGCCGAAGAGGAGCGCCTTGGTAGCCTCGGGCGCCTCGCCTCGGCCCTTGCGCACGAGATCAACAACCCGCTCGGCGGTCTTTTCAACGCCCTTGCGACGCTCAGAACCCACGGCCATCTCGCACATGTCCGCGCCAATTCCATCGGCTTGCTCGACCGTGGTCTTCTCGGCATCCGAGACGTGGTGCGCACCACGCTGGCCGCCTACCGCGAGGAGAAGCGTGCGCGCGACCTCGCCGCGTCGGATCTCGCCGATCTTCAACTTCTGATTGCACCGGAGGCGCGGCGCAAGGCTGTCGGCGTGTTGCTTGACAACGGCCTCGACGGCACGGTGCCGCTGCCGAGTACGCCCGTGCGGCAAGCCATCCTCAACCTATTGCTGAACGCCGTGGCGGCCTCACCTGAAGGGGCAAGCGTCGCCCTGTCAGCGGAGGTGAGCGGCCACCTTTTCGTTGCCTCGGTGCGTGATCGAGGTCCCGGCCTGCCGGAGGCGGCCGCGCAGGTTCTTACGGGGCCGGCAGCAGCGACGCCGCTGCGCGACGGCGGGCTCGGGCTCGGCCTCTGGACGACCCGGCGCCTCGTGAGCGAGCTTGGCGGCCGTATCGAGGTCGACCGCCCCGGGGAAGGCGGCACGGTGCTGCGGCTCATTATCCCGCTGCGATCCGGCGAGGAACTGTCCGATGTCGCTTGAGCCCGTCACCATCGCGCTCGTCGAGGACGACCCCATCATGGGCGAGAGCCTCGTGCAGCGCCTCTCGCTCGAAGGTCTCACCGTCCGCTGGTGGCAGCGCGGGCGCGAGGCCGTCTCGGCCCTGAGGGAAGCCCGTGTTCGGGCTGTCGTCTGCGACATACGGCTGCCGGATATCGACGGCGAGACCCTCTTTCGCGAGATCGCCCGACGGCCGGATGCTCCGCCGTTCCTGTTTATCACCGGTTTCGGCGATATCGACCAGGCCGTGCGGCTGATGCGTGCCGGTGCCGCCAACTACGTGACGAAACCCTTCGACCTCGAGGATTTCCTCGTGCGGCTGGCGGAACTCGTCCGCCCCACCCCAGGCGACGATACGCCTGTCCTCGGCGTATCGCAGGCCATGGGCGAGGTCGAGCGGCTGCTGTCCCGCCTCGCCCGCGTGGCGGCGCCCGTCCTCATCTGCGGCGAAACCGGAACGGGCAAGGATGTCGCCGCCCGCTTCCTGCATGCCCGCTCGGAGGCTGCCGCGAAGCCCTTCGTCGCCGTCAACTGCGCCGCCATCCCGGCCGACCTGATGGAGAGCGAGCTCTTCGGCCATGAGAAGGGCGCCTTCACGGGCGCCATTCAGCGCCACGTCGGCTATGCGGAGCGAACAGCCGGCGGTGTCCTCTTCCTCGACGAGATCGGCGAATTACGTCCGGAGCTGCAGGCCAAGCTGCTGCGTCTCATCGAGGAGCGCAGCTTCCACCGGGTGGGCGGCGAGCGGCCGGTCGCCTTCGACGGCCGTATCCTCGCGGCGACCAATGCGGACCTGCCGGCTCTCGTCGAAGCCGGGCGCTTCCGGCAGGATCTCTACTATCGCATCAATGTGGTCACCGTCCGCATGCCCGCGCTCCGGGACCGGCCCGACGACATTCCGTGGCTGATGAACCGCTTCTTCACGGAATTCGCCGAACGTCACGAGACATCGGTGAAGGGGATCAGCGCCCTGACGGAGGAAGCGGCACGGGCCCATGCCTGGCCCGGCAACATCCGCGAGCTGCGCAACCGGATGGAGCGGGCGATGGCCCTGGCGCTCGGTGCCTGGCTCATGCCGGGCGATCTCTTTCCCGACCTGGCGGAATACGGCGGGCCGGGGCTGTCCGGCTTCGGCTCCCTCGAGGATGCGAGGCTCGAGGCGGAACGTCGCCATATCGTGCGGGCCCTTGCCGCGACCGGGGGCGAGATCGCTGCGGCTGCCCGGCTCCTCGGCATCGGCCGCACGACGCTGTGGGAAAAGATGCGCCGCCTCGGCATCGCGGTGCAGTAGCAGGCAGCATGTTCGGCATCCCGAACCTTCGGCATCGCACCATGTTCGGAAACCCGGACACAAGACCGGGCGCCACCTGCGCCCTCGCCGCCCATCCGACTGATACGTAAATCGTTTTCGCGCTGGCCCACATCCTGCAGAAGCCTCCCCGACCATGATCGTCCATGCCGAAGGGGACAGCGATGAAACGATGCGACAGGTTGATCGACGTGGGCCGGCGGCGCTTCCTCACCGGGGCGGGCGCCATGACGGCCGGCGCCGCGGCGGCGTCGGTGCTGGCGCCGGAGGCAAAGGCAGCACCCGGCGCCGCCCTCGTCAGCTATCCACCGAACCGGCTCGCCAATGTGAGCGACCTTAAGGTGAACGAACCCCTCGACGTCGCCTATCCGGATGACGAAGCGCCGGGCGTGCTGATCAAGCTCGGCACGCGTGTGCCGACGGGCGTCGGTCCCGACGGCGACATTGTCGGCTTCACCATCCTGTGCCCGCACAAAGGATTCCCCATGGCCTACGACGCCGCGGACAAGACGCTCAACTGCCCCGGCCATTATTCGCGCTTCGACTGCGAGCGCGGCGGGCAGCAGATCTGGGGTCACGCGACCCAGAACCTGCCGCAATACGCGCTGCGCGTCGACGAGAAGGGCGACATCTACGCCGAGGGCGTCGACGAGCTCATCTACGGCCGCCTGTCGAACGTGCTGTGAGGGAGGGGAGAATGGCCTACAAGCGTCAGATCGGCCGGCTGCCCATCGTCCCGGCCGACGCAAAGGAACACAACGTCGTCTGCCACTATTGCATCGTCGGCTGCGGCTACAAGGCCTACACCTGGGATGCGCGCTACGAAGGCGGCACGGCTCCATCCGAGAACAAATTCGGCACCGACCTCACCGCGCAGCAGGAGGCGGAGACCGCCGCCTGGTACGCGCCGTCGATGTACAACATCGTCCGGCAGGACGGGCGGGATGTCCATCTCGTCATCAAGCCGGACAAGGAGTGCGTCGTCAATTCCGGCCTCGGCTCCGTGCGCGGGGCGCGCATGGCGGAGATGAGCTATTCGCGCCAGCGCAACACGCAGTTGCACCGGCTCACCGATCCGCTCGTCTGGCGCTACGGGCAACTGCAGCCGACAAGTTGGGACGATGCGCTCGACCTCGTGGCGCGCGTAACCGCCGCGGTCATCGACGAGCAGGGCGAGGACGGGCTCTTCGTCTCGGCCTTCGACCACGGCGGCGCGGGGGGCGGTTACGAGAACACCTGGGGCACCGGCAAGCTCTATTTCGGCGCTATGAAGGTGAAGAACATCCGCATTCACAACCGGCCGGCCTACAATTCGGAGGTCCACGCCAGCCGCGACATGGGCGTCGGCGAACTCAACAACTGTTACGAGGATGCCGAACTCGCCGACACCATCGTCGCCGTCGGCACCAATGCGCTCGAGACGCAGACCAACTATTTCCTCAACCACTGGGTGCCGAACCTGCGCGGCACGTCGCTCGCCAAAAAGCAGGCCGAGTTCGGCAGCGAGCCGGTGGACCGCGCCCGGATCATCATCGTCGATCCCCGCCGCACGGTCACGGTCAATGCCTGCGAGGTGGAGGCGGGCAAGGACAACGTCCTGCACCTTGCCATCAATTCAGGCACCGACCTCGCGCTGTTCAACGCGCTGCTCACCCACATCGCTGACAAGGGATGGACGGACAAGGCTTTCATCGACGCCTCGACGAGTGGCTTCGAAAAGGCACTGACGGCGAACAGGATGACCGTCGAGGAGGCGGCGCGGATCACGGGCCTCGCCGCAGGGGACATCGTCAAGGCCGCCGAATGGATCGCCCGGCCCAAAGCGGGTGGCGTCCGCCGGCGTACGATGTTCGCCTATGAGAAGGGGCTGATCTGGGGCAACGACAACTACCGCACCAATGGCGCACTGGTGAACCTTGCCCTCGCCACCGGCAACATCGGGCGGCCGGGCGGCGGCTGCGTGCGCATGGGCGGCCACCAGGAGGGCTATTCACGCCCGTCGGATGCCCATGTCGGCCGGCCGGCGGCCTATGTCGACAAGCTCCTCATCGAAGGCAAGGGCGGCGTCCATCACGTCTGGGCCTGCGACCACTACAAGACGACGCTCAACGCCATGGAGTTCAAGCGCGTCTACAAGAAGCGCACCGACCTCGTGAAAGACGCTATCAATTCCGTCCCTTATGGTGATCGAGAGGCGATGGTCGCCGCGATCATGGGCGCCATCCGGCAGGGTGGACTGTTCAGCGTCGACGTCGACATCGTGCCGACGAAGATCGGCGAGGCGGCCCACGTCATCCTGCCGGCGGCCACCTCCGGCGAGATGAACCTCACCTCCATGAACGGCGAGCGGCGCATGCGGCTCACCGAGCGCTACATGGATCCGCCAGGCCAGGCGTTGCCCGACTGCCTGATCGCAGCGCGGCTCGCCAACCATCTCGAACGCGTCTTCCGCGCTGCGGGCAAGACGGACACCGCCGACAAGTTCAAGGGCTTCGACTGGAAGAGCGAGGAAGACGCCTTCATGGACGGCTACCACGCCCATGAGAAAGGCGGCGCGTTCGTCACCTACGAGCGGCTGCGGGCGATGGGCACCAACGGCTTCCAGGAGCCGGCGGTGGCCGTCGAGAATGGCCGGATCGTCGGCACCAAGCGGCTCTATGCCGACGGCAAGTTCAACCGGCCCGACGGCAGGGCGCAGTTCATGGAGACCGCATGGCGCGGCCTCCAGGCGGCCGGAAAGGAGGCCGAGAAGGAGAAGTTCGCCTTTCTCATCAACAACGGCCGCACCAACGACGTGTGGCAGAGCGCCTATCTCGACGTCGAGAACGAGTTCGTCATGGACCGCTGGCCCTACCCCTTCATCGAGATGAACCCGCAGGACATGGCGGAGCTAACGTTGAAGGAAGGCGACCTCGTCGAGGTCTACAATGACAACGGCTCGACCCAGGCGATGGTCTATCCGACCCCCACGGCACGGCGCAAACAGGCGTTCATGCTCTTTGCCTATCCCGCCGGCGTGCAGGGAAACGTGGTCTCGGCCGGCGTCAACGAGTTCATCATCCCCAACTACAAACAGACCTGGGGCAACATCCGCAAGATCGCGGATGCTCCGGACGGTGTCCGGCATCTGTCGTTCAAGTCGCCGGAATATCCGGCGAGCCCAGCTTGATCCTCCCGTGACGGCACGGCCCACGGGCGCTTCGGCACCCGTGGGCTTCGTGCCCGTCGCTCAGGCGGGCATATCGCGCCTTCCGGTCCCTTGAAGCACAGGCTCCCGATGACAAGACTGCTCACGCTCGCGTTCGCCGCCATGTTTCTCCTGGTCCCCCGCCTCGCCGTCGCGCAGGATGCGCAGGCGGGAAAACGCGTCTTCAACAAATGCAGCGCATGCCACGCGGTCGGGCCGAACGCGCCCAACAAGATAGGCCCGCAGCTCAACGGGCTTTTCGGCCGCACCGCAGGCTCCGTCGAAGGCTACACATACTCGCCGGCCAACAAGCAATCCGGGATCACGTGGACCGAAGAGACGTTCGCGAACTACATCAAGGACCCGCGCGGCGCGATCAAGGGAACGAAGATGGTCTTCGCCGGCATCAGGAACGAGCAGGAGGTCAGGGATCTTACGGCCTATCTGCGGTCCTTCGCAGCGGACGGCGAACCCCAGTAGCCATTGCAGCGGATAAGGGCTCGAGGCGCCTGGCGGGGCGCGCGGCGACTGCATAAAAATTCGACTTATATCGAAATAACTATTGACGCGGCTCAGCCGGAAGCATAGCTTATTTCCATGAAGATCGAAGAAGCAGCCCAGCAACTCGAAGCGCTGGGCAATCCGACCAGGCTCGAGGTTTATCGAACGCTTGTGCGCGCGGGCGGCGTGGGATTACCGGTCGGCCGCCTGCAGGAGAGGCTCGGGATTGCAGCCTCCACGCTGTCGCACCACCTGCACCGGCTCATTGCAACGGGGCTCATGACGCAGGAGCGCCAGGGAACGACGCTCATCTGCCGGGCGCATTATCCGGCCATGGATAGCCTCATCAGCTTCCTTACGGAGGAATGCTGCATCGAGTCGGCCTGCACCAGGGAAGAGGGAAAGGCGGCCTGAGGCTGTCTTTTCACATCCGCTAATTCGATATTTTTGGGAGGATCGAATATGTCCATCGAGACCCTGCCCGTTGCCATCATCGGCGGTGGTCCGGTCGGCCTTGCCGCGGCGGCCCATCTCATCGCCCGCGCCGTGCCGGTGAAACTCTATGAGGCCGGGCCCACCGTTGGCGCCAGCATGCGCGAGTGGGGTCATGTGCGGGTTTTCACACCCTGGCGGTACTGCGTCGACGAGACGGCAGCCGCTCTCCTCGCCAGGCATGGCTGGCACCGGCCGCCGGCAGAGGCTTTCCCGACCGGCGGCGAGATCGTTGCCCACTATCTCGAGCCGCTGGCCGCGGTGCCGGCGCTTGCACGCGTCATCGAGACCGATGCCCGCGTCACGGCTGTGTCGCGGCAAGGTCTCGACAAGGTCGTCAGCCGCGGCCGGGCGGAGCGTCCGTTCGTCGTGACGGTCGAAACACCCGGCGGCCGCCGACAGGACCTTGCCCGGGCTATCATCGACGCCTCCGGCACCTGGAGAACGCCGAATCCGCTCGGAGCCAGCGGCATCGCCGTGGAGGGCGAGGCGGCCTTCGCCGGGCGCATCGCCTACGGCATCCCGGATGTGGCCGGACGGAAGCGTGACCTCTTTGCCGGAGCGACCACACTGGTGGTCGGCGCCGGCCATTCCGCGGCCAATGTGCTGCTCGATCTTGCCCGTCTCGCCGAGGCCGAGCCGTCGACATCGATCCTGTGGGCGACGCGCGGCCGCGATCTCTCGCGCGTCTACGGCGGCGGCAGCGCCGACCGGCTGCCGGCGCGTGGCGAACTCGGCGCCGAGATGCGCCGGCTCGTCGCAAGCGGCCGTGTTGCCCTCGCCACCGGCTTTGCCATCACCGGGCTGCACGAGGAGGCCGGCCGCCTCGTCGTGACCGGCGAGACAGCCGACGGTCAGCGCCGCCTCGGGCCTATCGACCGCATCGTCGTCGCCACGGGCCAGCGGCCGGACCTGTCGCTGACGCGCGAACTGCGCCTCGATCTCGATCCGTGGCTGGAAAGCGCCCGGGCGCTCGGTCCGCTCATCGATCCGAACGTGCATTCCTGCGGATCCGTACCGCCGCACGGCCACCGCGAACTCTCCCACCCCGAGCCAGGCTTCTACACGGTGGGCATCAAGAGCTACGGCCGTGCGCCCACCTTCCTGCTGCTGACCGGCTATGAGCAGGTCCGTTCCGTGGCCGCCGCGCTTGCCGGCGACATGGCCGCGGCGGATGACGTGCATCTCGTGCTGCCGGAGACGGGCGTATGCACGACGCAGGTCGCCGGGACCACGCAAACGGCTGCCGGCTGCTGCGGCGGTCCGGCGCCGGAGGACGTCGAGGTCTGCTGCGTTGCCGATGCCGAGGCCAGACAGTCGGGGCGTGCGGGTTGCGGCTGCGGGGCGCAGGGTTCAGCAGCCCGATCGGCGGTGCTCGATGCGTGATCGCGCATTTCCCGTCTGGGCTATCTGGGCTCTGGGCCTGACCCAGATCATCGGCTACGGCACGCTCTACTACAGCTTTCCCGTCCTGGCGCCGGCGATCGCGCGGGAGTTCACTCTTTCGGAACAATGGATCTTCGCGGCGCTGTCGGCGTCCCTCCTTGCCGGCAGCCTGCTTGCCCCGACGGCAGGGCGCTGGATGGACCGCGTCGGCGCTGCATGGCTCATGACCATCGGTTCGGCTGCCGCGGCGCTGGCGTTTGTCCTATGTGCCCTGGCGCCCGGGCGCGTGACCTTCGTGACCGCTCTTCTCGCCATGGAGCTCACCTCCTGCTTCGTGCTCTATGGCGCGGCCTTCGCTGCCATCGTGCAGGCGGGCTCGCCACAGGCTCAGCGCAGCATCACGCATTTGACGCTGATCGCCGGCTTTGCCTCGACATTGTTCTGGCCCCTGACATCGGCCCTTCACGCTCACTTGAGCTGGCGGGAGGTTTATGGCGTGTTCGCCGCCCTCAATCTTGGCCTGTGCATGCCGATCCACTGGGCTCTCCTGCGCATCGCGCGCCGTGGGTCCCGACTGGCGCCCTCTCCTCCCGAGGTGGCCCCCGTTGCGGGACCGGCGGCAAACGAAGGCAGCACGCTCGACGCGCGCTCGCGGCGGACGGCTTTCCTTCTCATGCTTGCCGGTTTCGCCATCGAAGGCTTCGTCCTCTCGGCGCTCCTGATGCACATGGTGCCCCTCATGGCGACGCTCGGACTTGGCGCTGCAGGGCTCTTCATCGCGACGCTGTTCGGACCGGCGCAGGTCGCCAGCCGTCTCGTCAACATGCTGTTCGGCGGCCGGCTGGCTCAGACGCATCTCGCCACCATCGCCGCCGTGCTTCTTGCGCTCGGCGTCGCCATTCTCGCCGCGACGGCCCCATGGCTGGCCGGTGCCGTCCTCTTCGCGGTCCTCTTCGGGCTCGGCTCGGGTCTCATCAGCATCGTGAGCGGCACGCTGCCGCTGGAGCTGTTCGGCCGCGACGGCTATGGCGCCAGGCTCGGATGGGTTTCCGCCGCGCGCCAGTTCACCTCGGCTCTGGGCCCGTTTGCCTTTGCCCTCCTGATGTCGCGAACGGCCGTCGAAGCCTCGTTGTGGAGCGTGGCCGTGGCGGGCCTCCTCGGCCTTTCCGCCTTCGTGCTCATCGACATGGTCAAGCAGCGTGGCCGGCGGGGACGTCATCCGGTTCTGGGCAACATCATTGGCACGATCCGGAGCGATCAAGGGCCGCGAAGGCACCAGGCGCCTTCGAGTGGCCCCCACGACATGGAAAAGATATGAGAACGCGCACGCTTCCCGATCCTGACACGCTTCCCGCCTTGGACCGGCGTTACGCTCCGGGTCATCCGGCGCTCGACCTGCCGAACGGCGGGCTGGGCCATCCGCCGCGCATCCTGCTGCTGTACGGTTCGCTCCGCGAACGCTCCTATTCACGTCTTGTGGTCGAAGAGGCAGCGAGACTGCTACGGCATTTCGGCGCCGAGCCGCGCATCTTCGATCCGTCTGACCTGCCGCTGCCGGATCAGGTCAAAGGCGATGATCATCCCGCCGTGCGCGAACTGCGCGAACTCGCCATGTGGTCGGAGGGACAGGTGTGGTGTAGCCCCGAGCGGCACGGGCAGATTACGGGCGTGATGAAGACGCAGATCGACCACCTGCCGCTCAGCATCGGCGGCCTGCGCCCGACTCAGGGACGAACCCTGGCCGTCATGCAGGTCTCGGGCGGCTCGCAATCCTTCAACGCAGTCAACACGCTGCGCCTTCTCGGCCGCTGGATGCGGATGTTCACCATCCCGAACCAGTCGAGCATCGCCAAGGCGTTCCAGGAATTCGACGAGAACGGACGCATGCGGCCATCGAGCTACTACGAGCGGATCGTCGACGTCGTCGAGGAACTCGTGCGCTTCACGGTGCTCCTGCGCCCCCATGTCCGGACGCTGACCGACCGCTACTCCGAGCGCAAGGCCGCGGGCGCGCCGATCGACATGGCAAAGGATCTCTCTGCCATCGCCATCGCACGGCAGACGAAAGGCGCTGGAAGGTGACGAAGCTGTTCTGGCTCACCGATCTTCGGCGGTTTTCCTTCGGCACGCACGACGGCCGGCGATTGAATGTCGAAACCCTCGCGTTGCACAAGCCCGATCCGGAACATTCCGCCTTGGCGTCGGGCGGCAGTCGTCCCGTGCCCGTCGCCATCGGCGGGTCCGGAAAGAAGAAGCGAAGTGCAAGAAGCGCCCTGCGAAACTACGGCTACAAGACGGCCGACGCATTCCGAAACCATTGTCGCCTGCAAGGCCTGCCGGACGATTTCGATCTGCCGCCGTTCACCGTCGCGGCCAAGGTCAAAGCGGTGGGGAACCGCGTTCCGCTAGCGATGGGCCGCGCTGTCGCTCAAGCGGTGGCTCGCGCGATCGCCGCATGAGGTTTCCGATGACCTGCCCCCTTCCTGATCCCTCGGTTTGAGTGAGAGTCCGTCACCTAGAGGAGACGGACGTGAAGAAGAGCAGGTTCAACGAGGCGCAGATCATCGGCGTGCTGCGGGAGCAGGAGGCCGGAAGCCCGACGGCGGAGGTGTGTCGGCGGCACGGGATCAGCGAGCAGACCTTCTATCGCTGGAAGGCCAAGTACAGCGGCATGAGCGTGTCGGACGCGCAGAAGCTGAAGACGCTTGAGGACGAGAACCGGCGGCTGAAGAAGCTGCTGGCGGAGTCGATGCTGGACGTCTCGGCCCTGAAGGACCTTCTGGGAAAAAACTGATCGGGCCTGCAGCGCGCCGGGAGGCTGTGCTTCGCC
>NZ_JARKII010000024.1:0-12164 GCF_029309855.1 Chelatococcus sp. XZ-Ab1
TCTTCAACAAGATCAAACACTTCCGCCGTATCGCCACCCGCTTCGACAAGACGGCGGAAAACTTCCTCGCCGCCGTGAAGCTCGCGTCCATCCGCATCTGGCTACGCGGTTATGAGTCTACGGCCTAGAAAGAGCGCATGTGAAGTCGCCCGCCTGACGCCAATAGATCGGACGAAAGCGTCGAGGGAAAGTGAGATATCTTCCTCACGTACGGCTGATTTGAGTGGTTCCGCAGTCATATTAGGCGCTTATCCTTTGGGAAGCCTCGCGCAATCGCTGAGATTCTGTATCAATGGCGCAGCGGATCGAGGCGAGGAATCCGCGTAGGGACGGCTTCTGGGCGAGGCGTGCCATGACCAAGGTGGGGTGGTCACCGTCGATGGTCAGCGCGTAGTCTCCCGAGCGGAACCGAAGGGAACCGCGAAGATTCGCCAGCCCGATGAACAAGGGCCGGAAGCCCATGCCTCGGCCGATGCCGTCGCCAAAGCGTGAGCAGCCTTCCGTCAGCGTCATTTGCAGGGCTGTGCCGTTGTCCGCGAGGCTCGCATGCGCGGCGCCACTGCGAAGGCTTTCCAGCACCCCGATCCCTCGATCAGCCGCAACGAATTCAAACACGCCGGGCGCGGAGCGGAAGATCAGCATCCCTGTTTGTGACGCCTTGGAATGCTCGTAAATGTTGCTCTGCATTTCGAGGATCGCACCAACCAACTGTCCTGCGACCTTGTTTGCAAAGCCCGCCGCCACAGCGGCCTTCTGGGCAGCCACGCCAAAAGCGGTCCATGTGGTGGTCTCGGCTGGTGGTCGAGCCTCAGTCCGAAGAAAACCGAAGTCGCGACTATCCGCACGTAGCCATTGCTGCTTGCCATCTATCATGGCGCGATAGAAATCAGTCATGCCATCAAGGTTCAGCCAACTACCCGACTCGGGAGTTGGTAGAAAGCCAGCCGCAGCCAAGTGACTGAGCTCCATGAGAGGGCCGAGATCGCTGGTCGTCCAGCAGATGCCGTCAGGCACGCCTCCCTCCAGTCGCCCTCGCTCCGCCGCGAAAGCAAGATCGTCAACTTGCGCAAAGGTAAGAAGAGCAGACGAAGACGCTGTCATCCGAAAGCCACGCGCCTCTCGATACGTGAGGGGGTAGCGATTGGGCGCAGCCATCTCTCGACGGTTACATAATTTTCGGCAAGCAGCGCATCGAGTAGTGCACCGGCTGGTGTCAGCGCCGGTTCCCACCTCAATGTACCCGTTTCGTCTAAGACCGCGCGTCGTCGCTTCATGGTCTTCATGAAGATGGACGTCTCGACTAGGCTCACCCTGGTAAAGGCATTGGCCAGCATTGGGAGAACATCAATGCCCCCTCGAACGACGAGATGAAGCGGCCGCCCGATCGCACCCGCCATCCCAGCCAGCCATCGCGCATGGATTCCTTGACGCCCTGCCCAGCCGGTACCGGTGGCGAATTCATAGGCGATGTGAGTGATTTCCGGCCGACTGCCGATATATTCGGTCCAGCGCTGCATGTCCGTTTCGGTCCGGGCATTCACGTGGAGCGCGGTGGAAAGGCCTTCCGACTGAAACTCCTCGTGGACCAAGCCGATACGCTTCATCGCATGAAGGTCATCCCAGCGGGGTTGGTCGATAAAGAGACTATAGTTGGGCGTCGTCGCGAACTCGATGCCAAGCTCACGCAACTCGCGGATGATCCGGCGGCGTCCCTCACTGAGCTTCCACCATCCCTCGATAGGCGGGTCCTGGTCCGTGCCCGTCAGCACAAGGCGAGTGTTGGGCGCCAGTCCGAACGTTTCAATAAGCTCATTTCGGCTGCTGAACCGGAGTTGGCCGGTTCGGCGATGGAACAACTGATAGAGCGAGAGTGCGGTCGCCGGCGAATCGAAAGCGCAGGCCCGGGACGTGCGGTGGAAGACCATCGGAACGACCGCGGGCAAGTCGGACGACGATATGGGGACGGTCCGTGGAACCGTATTCAGATCGAAGCCGCCGACTTCCCGTACACGCAGGGCAAAATCGGGATGCTGGCGGCAGACCACATCGCACTGCTCCGGTTTCCCGCAGCAGAAGTCCAAGCATGAGAACATGTTGCGCCGGATCGAAAGGCCCCCGCAGAGGGTCTTTTCGGGGCAACCATGACACCCGAGAGAGGGAGCGTACCGTTCGCTATCGTGCCAGAGACGGCGCTCGCGGCGTGGATTGCGCGGCGATTGCGGGTCGGTTGTGGGGGTGGGCGTCAGCATATTGCGATTTCCGCGACTCCCGAGAGGGAATACACTTGCTCGACTGTGCCCTTAGCAACCCCGCAGGAGGAACGCACCGCCGCCACAAGATCGGTCGAAGGATTATGAAAACGCGCCACGACACTCAGGCCGCGCATGGCTATCAAGCCATTGTCTGCGGCTTGGACGGTGACGGCCTCGCCGGGCTGGAGGTGGGCATTGTTGACGATATCGGCTTCTGCGGTCCGCGCCGCGCAACTCGGTTGTCGAGTGAAGAGGTCGGCCGTCGCAAGCTCAACGCGGCGTCGGTCCCAGCTTTTCTCAAAACTCTTCGCGGCCTTCCGAATGAAATCCGCGCCCATGGCTGTGTTCCTTCTTATAAAAGGGGGCGATACCGCTTGTTGCGGCCTTGACTGACCTCGACAATCAGACCGAGAGCGGCCAAGGCGGCGAGGCGATTGTTCCAAGCTGTTGTCTGGGTAACGCCTTCGCGGTCCCCATAAATGCGCATTAGTTCAGCGGCATCAGTTTCGTTATGCGCGCGAACGAGATCAAACGTGACTTTTTGCTTCGGGTTCAATTCGCCGATCAGCGTCGATCCTTCCACGTAATTGTTATCGTCAAGCGTACACACGAGAAAAGCCTCGCCCCGATTCTTCGCCAATTCTAACAGCTCATCACGGATATCGTCGTTGACGTTGGCAATCACGGGATAAAGGGTGGATCGACGTCCCCGCACGTGCTCTCGGAAAGCAACTGCGCTTTCCCGCAAGAAACTTGCCGTTGCGACATCTACTTTTCCGAAATCGAGAAACACCGGCTCCGGAACCACCGGCTCGGTAGCCGTGGCGGATAGCAATTCATTCAGAACCTTCCGACCGTGAAGCGCGCCCGCCAATACCGTGCCGCGGCCCAACTTCTGAAAGTCAATTCGCAATGTCATATTCCTCACGTGCGCCACGTGAGATATGGGTAATTGGCGCGCCGGAGTCAAGGGCCGTCACAAGCGGCGCAGAACCTCTACGCAGGCTGCTCTACAGCGGCATCACGCGTGCGCAGAACCATTGCATGGTTATCATGCTGGACCAGAACCGAATGAACGCGCCGCCGTTCGCGCCACAGCGTGTAATCGGCGGTTGTAGCGAGGGGGCTAAGGGCGTTGCCCTCGCGCCGGCAAGGTAAGTGGAACCGTCCGGCGCGGTATCCCCAGCCTTCCGCGCTTCGCTTGTGCAGGCCGAGTGATCCCCCTCCGCCCCGGCCGCCCTTGCTCGTTGCTACCCCAGTCTCGGCGACGGCCAGAAGGTCAGGCGCGGCACACCGCTTCGCTGACCTTCAGACCCGAGGATTAGAGACATGACCGGCAACGCCAAAGCACCCCGCAACGTGATTTTCAATGCCGACTGCATCCAGGCGATGCGCTCTTTCGAGCGGGGATCGGTGGACTTCATCCTGACCGATCCGCCTTACATCGTGAACTATCGCGGCCGTGACGGTAGGAAGGTTGCGAACGATGACAACGCCCGCTGGCTTCGCCCGGCCTTCAACCAGATGCACCGTGTTTTGAAGGATGGAGGTTTCGCCGTATCGTTTTACGGCTGGAACAAGGTCGATTTGTTCATGGACGCATGGAAGGCAGCGGGCTTCCGCGTTGTCGGGCATCTTGTGTTCCGCAAGCGTTATGCGTCGTCGGCGAAGTTCCTGCGCTACGAGCATGAGCAGGCTTACTTGCTGGCGAAGGGCAATGTTTCCCTGCCTGACAACCCCATCGCGGACGTGATCGACTTCCCCTATGCGGGCAACAAGTTGCATCCGACGCAAAAGCCCGTCGAAGCCCTAGCGCCATTGATCGAGGCTTTCACGCAGCCGGGCGACCTTGTGCTGGACCCGTTTTGCGGCAGCGGTTCGACACTGGCGGCAGCTCACCAGCTTGGCCGGAACTGGACCGGCATCGAACTGGACAACGGGCACTATCGCACCGCCAGCGAGCGGCTTGCCGCGCAGCAGCATCACCGGGCGGCCGCATAGGCCGCCCATGTTCCATGCGATGACCGCCGACCGAAACACCGGCCGGCGCTCGCCGTGCTTCGCACGGCTCGCGGAATCACAGAGACTATGTTAAGAAGAAAATAACCAAAAATGATCGGGTTAGCCGCTCAACATATCTGTCTTGAGCGGCTTCTATTACTTCCGCCAATCTCTGAACCTCTCTAGTCCGGGCGTCGCCCTGGCGCGTCCCGGTTTTGGGAGGTGACGCCATGCTGAACATCGACTGGCGTTCACCGGCGGCATACAGGCACACGAAACACATTCCGGCCGCCGGTTTCGCTTGGGAATATCTGCGCCGGAATGACGAGTATCGTCAGGACTTCGAGACCATCGCGCTGACTGGACGGTCCAGCGGCCGTGACCTTGAAGCGTTCGCGCATCGCTGGGGCTTGCGATTTCCCGTGCGATCCCGACGCGCCGCATGACCGGCAACCGCCGTTCTGGAGTCCCAGCCTTCAACCGCAAGCGGTGATGCTGTCGCCTGTCGATCACGACGACAGCGACACCGAACCGACATTGACGCTGGCGCATCTCGACGGTCTCGACCTGCGCCGCGCTACCGATGGCTGGCATGGTATCTGGCGAGCGGATGGCGTCGCGCATCAATTCTGGCTGCCCGAGACGGTGCCGGACGCAGCCGCGTTTTACGCCGTCACGCTGCCGATGGATTCCTTTCTGGAGCTTCGCGCTCACGCCGCCCGCCGTTTCTGGCGATCACTCAACGGCCGTGTGCCCGGTCCCGATTTTCGAGCGGTCCCCGCGCAGCTCCGGCAATGGCATATCCTGTCGCTGCGCGCGCTCGACGCGCGGCTGCGCGGCGAGAGCTATCGCACCATCGCCGAAGTCCTGCTCGGCTTTCGCGGCACCAAGGAGGATTTCGAGAGCGACCCGCGCAAGAACAAGGCCCGCCGGCTGGTCGCGCATGGCATCAAGATGATGCGGGGCGGCTATCGCCTGCTGCTTCACTATCCGATCAAGCCCGGCAAGCGTTGATCGCATCACGCTTTGTTGGCTGCCGCCTGTTCCAGAATCTTCCGATAGCCCTCACGCGAAAGCCATTGCGCGCGTTCGAGATGGCTTTGCCAGCACCGGCGCGTCCGAAGTTCCTCGGCGACCGGATCGCGGTGCAGCACGATCCGCGCGACTTCCTTCCAGTCCGCGCCCTCGGCCTTGGCGTCTAGAAGCCGCAGATAGGTCACGAAATGCCGTTCGTCATAGACGGTTATGCCGTCGCCAGTCGGCGCTTCATCGTCCACATCGGGATCGAGTTCGACGGGAATCCGCATAGCCATTCCCCTTCATCCTGGAGAGCCTTGCTTGCGGTGCGCCCCCGCAAATGGCCCCTCTACCTGGTGATCGGGGAGTTAGTAACCGTGACTAGACGGCCCCATGACCTTTAGGCGAGAAGCCCTGGACATACGCCATAGGCTCCCCGACCATAAGGTTCGAGGATGGTGGTGCCGTCACGGCCGACACCAACCGCTAGTCAGGGGTTACTAAGCCCCAGAGCAGCGCGTCTGCTCCGATTTCATTCTTAGCCGAGCCACGCGCCGATGTCTTTGCTTATTCGGCGCGGCAGGCAACGAGCCGCTGAAATCCCTTACCTATTCGACAGGCCGCGCACCGAGGGGGTGCCGCCAGCGCATAGGCGCAAATGCGGCACGCTACGCGCCGCCGGTCCCTCGCCATGGTTCGCCACAGCCCGCTGTCGCCACCGACAGCAGCCGCATCCAGACGAACCGGAGGTGATCCATGGCTAACCCGCTGGCGGGCCTGCCGCCGCGCCTATTGCGCACCAAGGAGGCCGCGCGCTTCCTTGGCATTTCCATCCGAACCCTTGAGAAGCATCGCACCTACGGGACCGGCCCGATTTACCGCAAGATCGGCGGCCGCGTCCTCTATGCGGTCGAGGACTTGCAAGCCTGGACTGCAATCGGCGCGCGCAAATCCACCCGCGACGAGACCGCCGGCCGCGTGTTTCCGGCACGTCCGCTGACCCCCGATGAGCGGGGCGAACAGTGACCCGGCGCGCTCGTCGCGGCGCGCATGGACCCGCGCCCTTCACCACATTGGTTGAACTGACCTTCGAGAAACGCAAGGTCGAGCATTGGATACGCTTCGGCCGCAAGAGCTACGAGCAGATCATCGACCGCCGCCGCAGCGTCGTCGGCTTCGCGCCGGGCAGCGTCTTTGCCTTCGTGCGATGGGCGAAAGGCGAGCACGGCACTGTCGTTTCGCGCATCGACATTGTGCGCGCCATCGGTCGCGGCGAGCCGTTCCAGACATTGCCGTGCGTGTGCCCCGGCGGCGAAATCCTGTTGCGCCTCGACGGCTGGCCGAAGGTGCAGCGCGCGCTTGCCGCCATCGACGCCGTGGAATCGCTCGGCCTCGATCCGGCCGACGCCTCGCCGGAGCATTGGCGGCACGTCCACAACCGTTTGGCTGCCAATCTGAAGCCGCACGCCTACACGCCCGAGCGACATGCCGCTTGGCTTCACCGCCGAAGGATCGACCCATGACGCGCCGCCGCACCCTCACGGTAACGGCGCTTGCCGTCATCGGCATCGCCGCCGCAAGCGCGGTCGAGACGCCGACGAAACTCATATGGAACGCCACCGCCAGCGCGCCAGTCGGGTTCTACACCATCGAGCCGGCCGAGCGGATCAACGTGCCCGAGCTGATCGCCATCATGCCGCCCGAGCCGCTCGCCGCCTTCATGGTCGAGCGCGGCTATATCGCGCGAGGCGTTCCACTCTTGAAGCGCGTCTTGGGCCTGCCCGGACAGCGGGTTTGCCGCGCCGGCCGCACGATCACGGTGAACGGGATCGAGATGGGCGAGGCGCTGGAGCACGACAGCCTCGGCCGCGATCTGCCCGTCTGGCAGGGCTGCCGCGTCATCGGCGACGACCAGCTTTTCCTCATGAATTGGAAAGTCCGCGACAGCCTCGACGGCCGTTACTTCGGACCCATCCCCGCAGCTTCCATCATTGGCCGAGCGGTCCCGCTCTGGACCGATGAGGAAGGCGTCGGCCGCTACGAGTGGCGCGCGCCGACGCACTGAAACCACCCCCCGAAAATCAACCGCAGGAGATTTCCATGGCAGAGATAGGCACCTTCACCCGCACCGAAACCGGCTATGCGGGAGAGCTTCATTCGTTCGGCCTCCACGAAAAGCTGTTCATCGTCCCGGCCAAGTCGAGCGACGTGAAAAACGCGCCCGATTATCGCGTGCGCCTCGATAGCGAGGACGGCCCGGACGCAGGCCCCGCATGGAAAGACTCCAGCGAGAACGCTGGCGAGTTCGTGTCGATGCGATTGGAGGGGCCAATCTTCCCGTTCCCGATCCGCGCCAAACTGTTCCAGTCCAATGACAATCCTTCGATCTGGACCCTGCGTTGGAAGCACCCCCGGAAGATCGAGGATGAGGAATGACGGCCGCGCGCGTCCGGCGCGCCATCCGGTCAAAGATCGGCATCCCTTTGTTCGCGGAAAAGCCGTCTCATCCCTTCGTCCCGCTCGGCGACCAGACGGCCGGCGCGCGCAGAGAAGGTCAGGGGCGGCCCTCGGCCGGCGCTTGCGCCTTGCCCTTGACCGCAGCGAGCACGCTGGCAGGCTGGCGGCGGAGCGGAGACAGGCCGGCATGGCATTATGCCGTCCTGCTGCTGGCGGGGGCGCTTTCCGTCTGCATCGGATCGGGCGTCGCTGTCGCGCAATCCGTGCCGGTCGAGCGCCCGGCCGCCGCCCATCCTTATGCGGCCCACATCGCCGAGGCGTCACAGCATTTCGGCATACCCGAGCATTGGATTCGTGCCGTGCTGCGCGCCGAGAGCGCGGGCGACGTGCGCGCGGTCTCAATGGCCGGCGCGATGGGATTGATGCAGGTGATGCCCGACACATGGGCGGGCCTGCGCGTCCGCCATGGCCTCGGCCGCGATCCCTACGACCCGCGCGACAACATCCTCGCAGGCACGGCCTATCTGCGCGAGATGTTCGACCGCTACGGCAATGTCGCGGCGATGCTGGCGGCCTACAATGCCGGTCCCGGTCGCTACGACGAGCACCGCGCGACGGGCCGACCGCTTCCCGCCGAGACGCGCGCATATGTCGCCGCGCTCGCGCCGATCCTTGGCGGCGCGGCTCCATCGGATACGCGGTCCCCACAGCCGGCACCGCCGCCCGATTGGCGCGAGGCACCGCTGTTTGTCATGCGCCCGGCCGACACGCGGGCTGCCGCCGCGCCGCCGTCCGAGGCGCAATCAGGCGACGGCCGCGCTGCCGTTCCGGCGCGTGATCCCGCCCGTGCGGAGCCGCAGGACGGCAGCATTTTCGTGGCGAGCGCCAGCGACGGGGGAACGCCATGAGGGCGGCGTTCCCGCGCTCGGCGGCGCTGGTATCAGCATCCAGTCGGGCAGGTTTGCGCCCGGCAGGATTCCCGGCGGGAGGGGCAGAAAAGACAGAAAGGGCGGAGGGCAAGATTAAAGAAGACGGCACCATATCGGGCCGCTTCTGGAAATTATTGTTGTCTGCACACTGGTTAGGTGTCCGGTTCCGGCACCATGGTTTTGAGAGGCCGCGTGCCGCGATTTCGCGCAAAGCCTTGGCTTTGCAGGGTTTCGAGCGGCACCATAGGCGCAGATCGGCCGTTTTCAGGCGGTTTGGGCGGGAGTCGCGCCCTTGAGCGCCGACGACGAAAACCGCTTCCGTCCGAAGCCCGGTCGCATCCGATCCGACACGCCGAAGGCTGGCAAGAGCAAGAGCTTTTTCACGCAGGTCAAGAAGATCACCCGGCAGCATCAGGCGGCAGCCTTCCGCGATCCTTCCATGCCGTCATCCGCCCGCCCGTCATCGCCGGGCCGTTCCCGTGCCGTGGTCGCCAGCGGCAAGGGCGTGAAGCGCGGCCGGGGCGCGAGCTTCGTGCGCGCCCGCAACATCTCAGGCCAGTGGCATCATCGCCAGCCCGGCAGCCGCCGCGTCATCGTCAAGCAGCGCAGCGTTCGGGCCGCGTGGAAGGGCGGACGCGCCCGCGCGCATCTGCGCTATGTCCAGCGCGACGGCACGTCACGCGACGGCGAGCGCGGCCGGCTCTATTCGGCGACCGAGGACCGCGCCGATGGCGACGCCTTCCTTGATCGCGGCAAGGACGACCGCCACCAATTCAGATTCATCGTCTCGCCCGAGGACGGCGCGGAGCTGTCGGACCTCACGGCCTACACCCGCGATTTCATGCAACAGGTGGAAGCGGACCTCGGCACGAAACTCGATTGGGTTGCCGTCAATCACTACAACACCGGCCATCCCCATGTGCATATCGTCGTCAACGGCCGCGACGACACAGGCGGGGATCTAGTCATCAACGGCGACTACCTTTCCGCCGGCCTGCGCGAGCGCGCCAGCGAGCTTGCCGGTCTGGAACTCGGTCCCGTCACCGAGATCGAGCAGACCCGCAAGCTGTCGGCGGAAATCGACCAAGACCGTTTCACCCGGATCGACCGGGCGATGGCCGAGGAAGCCGATGCCCGTTTTGTCGATCTGCGCCATGAACCGGCAGCGCCGAGGCGGCAGTTTGAGCGGGCGCTACGCCTGCGCAGGCTCGCCAAGCTGGAGAAGATGGGGCTGGCGACCGAGCACGCGCCCGCCGTTTGGGAATTGAGCAAGGACATGGAGCCGGCCCTGCGCGAGCTTGGCGAGCGGGGCGACATTATCCGCACCATGCAGAAGGCGCTCGGCCCGCAGGGTGGCGAACGTGATCCCATGAGCTTCCAAATCCATGACGGAGCGCCCGAGACGCCCATCGTCGGCCGCGTCTTGGACAAGCACCTGTCCGACGAGTTGGGGGAGAACCTGACAATCGTTGTGGACGGGATCGACGGCAGGACGCACCACATCGCCGGCATCACGCCCGAGCGGCTGGCGGACGCCCGCATTGGCAGCGTCATCCAGATCGGTCCGGCCGAGGTGACGGCCCGGCCGTCCGACCGCACCATCACGGCCATCGCGGAGGACGGCATCTATCGGCCGAGCCGTCATCTGGAGCAGGCGAAGTTCGAGGGCCGCGTTCCGGGGGGCGACTATGAGGGCTTTGTCGATGCCCATGTGCGCCGACTGGAGGCGTTGCGTCGCGCCGGCATCGTCGAGCGGATCGGCGCTGACCAATGGCGCATCCCCGATGATCTGGTCAGCCGTGCAGCCGCTTATGACGCCGGCCGTGACCGGCAGGTCAGCGTTCGCGTGCTTTCCCCGGTCGATCTGCAAAGGCAGATCGGATCGGACGGCGCGACATGGCTGGACCGGCGATTGGTCCATGGCGAAACGGCCGACCTTGCGCCGGCCGGCTTCGGCCAGCAGGTGCGCGAGGCGATGGACCACCGCCGCGAACACCATATCGAACAGGGCGACACCACGCGAGCGCGGAACGGCCGCATATTCTACCGCCGCAACCTTCTCGCCACCTTGCGCGAGCGCGAGGTTGCCCGCGTCGGTGCGGAGATGGCCGAGAACAAGGGCCTGCCGTTCCGCGCCGTCACGGACGGCGAGAACGTCAGCGGCAAGTTCACCGGCACCGTGCAGCTATCGAGCGGCAAGTTCGCCTTGGTCGAAAAGAGTCATGAGTTCACCCTTGTTCCGTGGCGGCCGGTCATCGACCGCCAGCTCGGCCGCGAGGTTATGGGCATCGTGCAGGGCGGATCGGTGTCGTGGCAGTTGGGGAGGCAGAGGGGTATAAGCCTCTAACTGTCGGCCGCGCGCATGGCGCTGTTTCCCTAAGCTTTTAGTCTCTTCAGCCGGTCAAGGTGATGTATCAGAAGTCTCAGTGCGGCCTCTCCACTTTGCAGCCCGATCATCACAGCAGTGCTAAGGCCGTGGATCAGCCCTAGTAGAATAGCGGCCTCATTATCGGCATTTAGTTCGGCGTCGAACTCTCCTGCTCTCTGTCCTTGCTTCAAAAGCGAGACAATGCGCTGAAGCAACCGATTCGGGCCTTCAACGAACACTTGGTTTGGAACTTCGATGTCGGTCATCCCTAGCACCGCATAGGACATCCAAAGCAGATGAAAATCGCGCCGCCGTGAGTCGGTTGGCAGAGCTTCTACAAAGAGGGCCTTTAGGATTTCTGTAGCGGTCGATGGCTCCGGCGAACTGGCGGCGCGATACGCCCACCGTTCGTTGCTCATCCTGTCCAGCATCGTGAGTCCTGCCCGCATCAGGCCGCTCTTAGTCTTGAAATAATACTGCACGAGACGAAGCGATATCCCGGCCTCGGAAGCCACTGAGCGCATGGAAACGGCGTGCAAGCCCTCTCGCACCGCCAGCGTGACAAACGCTTCTAAGATCGTTGATCGGCGTTCATCGTGGTCAACCGTTCTTGGCATAAAGGGTCCCTTGGTTCTGTTGAGTTTTTGATGATACGACTGTATCATGAAAACTCAACTAAGTCCTTTGGTGTCGTAACCTCATGTCGTCAGCCCCTCCCATCATCCCGCTTCGTCTTTGGATGGTTGCCGCAGTCACGGGGTCCGGCGCGTTCATGGCCATGCTCGATTCCACTGTCGCCAATCTTGCCATCGACACGATCAGCCGAGAGTTCGGTGCGCCGTTAGCGAACGTCCAGTGGATCGCCACAAGCTATCTTATCACGCTCGCACTCTCGCTCCCGTTGACCGCGTGGCTCGCACGACGTTTCGGTTCGAGCCGTGTCTGGGTGGCCGCTATTCTTGTGTTTGTCGCTGCGTCTGTATTGTGCGGAATATCGCGTGACCTGACGACATTAGGCCGTAGACTCATAACCGCGTAGCCAGATGCGGATGGACGCGAGCTTCACGGCGGCGAGGAAGTTTTCCGCCGTCTTGTCGAAGCGGGTGGCGATACGGCGGAAGTGTTTGATCTTGTTGAAGA
>NZ_JARKII010000025.1:0-7358 GCF_029309855.1 Chelatococcus sp. XZ-Ab1
TCTTCAACAAGATCAAACACTTCCGCCGTATCGCCACCCGCTTCGACAAGACGGCGGAAAACTTCCTCGCCGCCGTGAAGCTCGCGTCCATCCGCATCTGGCTACGCGGTTATGAGTCTACGGCCTAGCTGGATACGGCCCCATATTGCAGGACCTGCACCTTTTCCAGCGTAACCAACCCGCTGGTCATGATGGTTTCGAGCACCGGCAGGAAGGAATTGATCTTGTCTTCGCTGTCGACGATTTCGATTACCAGGGGCAGATCCTCCGAAAGCCGAAGTATCTTTGTGGTGTGAAGGCGGCTCGATTTTCCGAAACCCATCGGACCGCGCAGCACGGTTGCTCCCGCGAGATGCATCTCGCGCGCCTTCAGCACAATGGACTCGTAGAGCGGGTGACCGTCATCCCGGTCGCTCTCTCCTAAGAAGATGCGCAGGAGCAGCGCGTTCTTCGGTACCTGCACGTCAGTTTCCTCCAATGCGGTTAATGCGGGAAGCGATGGCATGTCCCAGCCAGACAGCGGCGAGCCAGGCCAATACTGAGATTCCGACATTCGCGCCTGCAGCCAGGAGCCTGTCCGCTTGGACCAGTCGAAACGTTTCCAAGCTGAAGACGGAGAAGGTGGTGAAGCCGCCGCAGATGCCGGTCATCACGAACTGTCGCTGGCGGACGCTCACGAAAGACCGGCCATCGGGCCCGGTCAGCGTGGCATAGAATCCGATGATGAAGGAGCCGACGACATTGACGAACAGCGTGCCGAGCGGAAAACCGGCGTCGCCGATCTGCTGGACGACGGCGGAAGTACTTGCTCTCAACACGCCGCCGCATACTGACCCCGCGGCAACCGCCAGGTAGAGCGACAACGGTCCGCGAATCTTTCGCCAGCGGGCGCGCAGCGCCGCCTTGCGCCGGGGTAACCTGGTTTGATCGGCTCGCGGCCGTTCTTCTCGGCCGGTTCGGCTTCTCGCTGCGACGGTGGTCTCCTGCTCGGTCATGACACAACGCTCCCAAGCACCGCCGAGCCTATCGCGTAGCCGAGCGCGACGGCAGTCAGGCACAGGGCAAGTGAGGCGGCGACATTACCGATCGCGCGGGGGAACTCGCCGTCGCGCGCAAGCGCCAGGGTCTGCAGGCTGAAGGAAGAGACGGTGGTGTAGCTGCCGAGAAAGCCGACGACCATGAACTGCAAGGGCGCTCCGGACGAGAAGAGGCTATGCGCGCTTGCCAAGCCGGCGAACAGTCCGATCGTGAAAGCCCCGGTAACATTGACCGTTAGCGTGCCCCAGGGAAAGGTCTCACCGATATGCCGCCCCACGACGCCTGAAACGAAATACCTGGCCGTTCCACCCAAGGCGCTGCCGAGCGCAACCCAGATCATCCCAAGAAGAAAATCCTGCATCGAACTTACTGCGAGCGGCCAGAGGGACGGTTTGCGGAAGTCGCGGCTGATACAAGATCGATGCCGCGCATGATCATGGGCGCCCGCACAATGCCGTGCCCCACCGCTTGCCAGAAAACGGTTGCGAGAATGATCGCTGTGAACAGGATGAATGCCCCTATCCGCTCCGGCGCGCCAAGGCCGGTGTGCTGGGACAGGATGTAGGCGCCCCCAGAGAGCAGCAGGATGAGGACCTGCGAAATAGGTGTATATCCGTCCGCCCACCTTTTATGGAGCCGAATTATGCCGATCGGGCGCGGCTCCGCGTTCATGGCTGCCTCCGTTGAGTGAAGTCTGCAACGTTCCCTGAATGTATGGATCTTTGAAAATCCTGTCGTAAAGGTCCTTGCCAAAGCTTGTCTGCAAGGGTTCTCCCTCTTTCAGCCTGAAGGTCCGCGTGCCGTCGGCCCCGCGCTCGGCCCGCAGAAACAAGGCCTGTGGCATCTTGCGGTCGAAAAGGCCGTGGGCGAACTCGTAGAGATGCGTTACGAAGAAAACCGTGTAGCCTTGCTCGACCAGAGCGTCGACGATCTGAATGGCGATCTCTGAGCCTTCCCTTTCGTTGGTCGCGGCGAACGACTCGTTGAACAGAACCATCGCGCCGGGCTCCAGGCGATCGGCAATCTCACTCATGCGGAGCAGTTCCTCGTCGAGCTTGCCGCTCCGCATTGTGACGTCTTCCTCACGTTTGAAATGCGTGACTACCTGGCTGAAGATGCTGGCCTGGAAGGCCACGGCCGGCACGAACATCCCGGCCTGCAGCATCAGTTGTGCAAGCCCGATGCTGCGCAGGAAGGTGGATTTGCCGCCCTGGTTCGCGCCAGTGATGACGACGAGGCACTTGCCGTCGGCGTCGGCATCGTTCCCGACCGCCTTGCGATCCATATTGAGAGCGAGGCCGATGTCATAAAGCTCCGAGAAGGAATGCCGCCGAGAGCCCAGCGGCTCGGGGACGGGAAAGCAGATCGGCTCGTGCATCTCCGTCAGGCGTTCGCGCAGATTCAGGCAGGCGACATAGAAGGCGAGTTCCGCGCGGAGCTGGCGGAAGAAGCTCAGGATGTGGTCGTTCGACTGCGCGAGCGCGTTGGCGACAAGGTTGATGCCCCTGTCCTGCAACTCCGACAGCGCCCTTGCCCCGGCCTCGTCACGCGGGTGCAGGGTATAGCTGAAGGTCGGTGGCCGTTCGGCGAACAATCGTCTCCACCAGCTGCGCTCAGTTTCCTTCGGCTTGCGGAGGACCAGGTTGGTGCTCTTGTTGCCGTGTCCCAGTTCCGCGCTGAGGAGGACGCCGTCCCGCAGCTTCAACTCGTTGAGATGACCCTGGATCTCCGCGAAGTAGTCATCGCTCAACTCCTCGCGCAGTACGCGGAAGAACGTCCTGAAGCCTTCCGACGCGAAGTTTTCGGATCGCGTGTCGGCAACCACCCGCAGCCGCCGCAGCGCGCCAACGAAGAACTCAAGAACTTGCACGGACCGGCTCAGAATCGATCCAGGATATCGAAGGAAAAAGCCCCCGATCTTTTTCTCGCCTCCGAGGACCTTCACGGCGAGGTCGTAGAGATCACGGACGACCGCGGGATTTTCGAGACAATCCTTGAGGACGGCCTGACGGTAGAGGATCGCTTCCGGCTCGCTGAGGGGGCACAATGTCGCCCGCTTGGCGACGTCGCGCAGCAAGTCGTCCTTGCCCGCCATTGCCTCGAACACGGCTATGAGACCGAGATCCTGGATCAGCATCTCGGCGTTCCACGGCAGCGCAGCCTCCGCATCGAAATCGCGGTCGCGATACATCAGCAGCGGCTTCATGGCTTCAGCCGCTCCTTGAGATCGGCATAGGCCAGGCCGTGCAGCCGGGCGATCGCCATCGCGTGCGAGCGGCCGTCAGCGGGGCGTCTGATGACCTTGAAAGTACGCCGTGCAGGATTGTCCGGGTCGACCATGCTCGTAAGGCTCACGGTCTTGTCGCTGAGCGAGGCAAGCTCGTCGACGAAGGTGACGCAGACCGCGATGAGGTCGAGCGCCATGATCCTTTCCATCACCTTCCGACCGAGGAACAGCGCGTCGTGCAGCGTGGTCGAGGTGAATATCTCGTTCATGATAACGACGCTTCCCGGTGTGGCCTGCTCAAGCACCTGATGGATGCGGATGAGGTCATCCTCCAGCTTGCCGCGCAGGTTGGCGACGTCCTCCTCCTTCTCAAATGCGTGAAAAGCCGATCGAACAGAAACAGCCGCGCTTCCTTGCCCGGAACCGGACAGCCAAGGCTCGCCAGGAAATGAAGCTGTCCGAACATGCGGGCAAAGGTGGTCTTGCCGCCCTGGTTTGGGCCCGTCACCACGAAGATGCGCTCGGGACCCTTCAGGAGAAAATCGTTGCAGACGATCGGCGCCTTCTCCGTCAGGAGCTTGGCAGCCAGGGCGAGGTCAAAGCTCTCAATGCTGTGGATGGCCTTATCGCTCGGCGAAACGTCAGGATAGCAGAAGGGGAGTTCGGCGGTAGCGAACCGCCGTATATACTCTATCCAGGAGAGGTAGAACTGCACCTCGCGGTCAAAGCCTATGATCCTCGAATCGGCGAAGTCCGGATGCTTCTGGAAGAAGGTGTCTAGCGCGTCGAACGTCTCCGGATAAAGCTTGGCCACCATGTCCACGACGGCGGCCTCGATGTGGTTCATCTCCAGATAGTCTGGAATGTCGCAGAGATGGCTTTCGACGGCGCCGCGCCGGAATTTTTCGAATGACCTTTCCACCTCCGCGCTGTAGTCGATCTCGGCTGCCGCCTTACGCACGCTGATCCGACCGCCCTTGATGTGCATGCAGTAGTGGACGGCAGAGAGGCTATCGTAAAGCTTCGCGATCTTGTCCTTCAGTGCGATGAAGTCGTTTGAGCCGATATGACCTTCGAGGAAGTTGCGAAAGGCCCTGAAACCACGCGAATGGAGTTTTGCGTCGGAAAGATTGTCGAGCAGGATGGAGACTGCCTCGCAATACGTGGAGGCTGCATCCAGGAACAGCCTCTCCTTCTGATATCGGTAGCGGAGCTTTTCCGCGGTTTCGAGCTGCTTGCGCATCTGCCGCATCCGGTTGGCGAAATCGACGATGTGCTCGAAAACACCTGTGTCCTCCAGATCCTGGAACACCTCGTGTCGGAAGCGGACGGCGTCCGCATCGTGCAGCGAGACATGGAAGAAGGGCTTCAGGTCGTATTCGGCGCGGCCCGCAGTCACGGCATCGACGATCTGGTCAAGGTTGAGGTCCACGAAAAACTCAGGCGCATCGGCCTGCGTCTTGGGCATGCCGCCGAGGATGCTCGTGAAATCCTCCGGTGCGGGCTCATGTGCCTCAACGGCTTGCAGGACCGATGCGGTCGACGCCTCTGCCGCCCGATCTGCAACAGGAGGTCGCCGTTGTCGCTCGGCTTTGACAGCTCGTCCCGGCATGTCTCCGCCTCCTGTCACTTGATCACCAAGACGTGGCACGGCGCGAGTTCCACCAGGCGGTCGGTGGTGCTGCCGATCAGCCGGTTATAAAGAGCGGAATGGCCCATGTAGCCGACAACGAGCAGGTCGAATCGACCACGCTCGACAAAGTCGATGATGGTCGGCACGGCATGGCCGGCGACGACATGCGTCTCGATTTTCACATGCGCGCTCCTGGCCTGGAACTGCGCCTGCGCGATCACCGGCTCGAACCGATGGTTCTCATCGAGCTTGTCTTCCACCACCTCGTCGATCGTGGTGGGAAGACGCGGCAGTTCCTCCACACAGATCATGTGCAGGTGGGCCTTGAGGCGATGGGCCAGCTTGATGGCATAGGCGAGCGCCCGGGTGCCGCCTTCCGAGCCGTCGTTGGCGATCAGGATCTTCTCGTACATCTCAGGCCTCCTTCCGTGACGGCTTTCCCGGCGCGAAATCGCCCTCGATGGGCTTGAACGCCGGCTGGAACCAGCGCTGCGCGATCAGCGTCGGCACGACCGCGCTGCCGATGACGGCGGTCACCAGGATCGTGTACTGGCGCTGGTCGATGATGCCGTTAGTGAGGCCGAAGAGTGCCGAGATCGTGCCGAAAGTCAGTCCGGTCGACATCAGCAGCGTCGTGTACATCCCCTCGCGCCGCTCGAACCGGAAGGCGTGAGTGAGCGGCAGTATGCCGACGAACTTGGTGACCATCTTGATCGCGAGGAAGACGACGATGAGCCCGGCCGCCGCCAGGACCGCCTGGAAGTCGACCAGCGATCCGGCCTTCAGGAAGTAGAACGGCGTCAGGATGGTGAAGGCGATGATGCGCATGCGGTGCGGCAGTTCCGGATCGGCGAGGAAGGCTGGAGCCAGGGCCATGCCGACCAGATAAGCCGGGAGCACGGCTTCGCTGCCGGCGATCGAGGCCAGCCCGCCGAGGCCGAGCAGCACCAGCGAGATGAACTTGGTCTCGGGTTCGCTGACCCGGTGGCCGACCCTGGTGAAGAACCACGGCGCGAAGCGCGGCAGCATCCACAAGGCGGCTGCGGTGACGGCCCCGAACAGTGCCAGCCACCAGTCGAAATGGGCAAAGACGACGCCAAGCGCCAGCACCGTGCCGAGATCGTTGATGAAACAGGCGGCGAGGATGACCTTACCGATTTCGGTCTTGTTGAAGCCGGTCTCGACCATCACGGCGTAGACGACGGCAACCGAGGTGGTGGAAAGCGAAATCCCCGCGATCTGCGCCTGAGGCCAGGTCCAGTCTATGCCGTAGCGGGCATAGACCAGCACACCGAGATAGGGCGCCAGGAAGCCGACAACGCCAATCGACATGCTCGACCAGAAATGCATTCGGATGACGCGGCCGTCGATCTCGGTTCCGGCCAGGAAGGTGAGCAGGATTGCGCCGAACCCGGCGAGGAAGTTCACCCATTCGGTGAGTTGCAGCCCGATCGTGTTGCCGGCGAGCGCCCCGACCATGATCTCGACGAGCGCCACCGACATGGCGACGCGGATCGAGATGACCGAGGCAAGCAGCGCGAGCCCCAGCCAGACCGCCGAAACCAGCCAAACGTTTTCCATCGCATACCTCCGATCCGGCCGGCAGCCGGGTTGTTTCGGTCATGCGCATGGAAACGGGGCAGCAAAAAACCCGCCATTTTGGCGGGTCGCTTCCTCGAGCGACTCCCACCACATGTCTCCACGCGGCAGGAGTCATCAGCCCTCTCAGGCGGTTTCAGGGGGACTCCATCCCCATCACCTCGGTAAAATAATGTTTTGACCCACACGGGACAAGTCCCTCGCGGTCCAAAAGAAGCGCAGTCCAACGCCTGACCTTGCTCCTGCGATCTAATCCGGATCGAAGTTCGTTCTGGGCCTTTGAAAGGACCAGGCATGAAGCGCAGCCGCTTCTCAGTTCACAAGCGGGAGGGTCGAAACAGCTCATCGTTTCAAGGGATTACGAATCCGTGCCCTTGCTGGTTCAGTCCAGAGGTCGAGAGAAAAGCGGCCGAGAGAGAACGCTCGGAGCCGACTCTGCCGGGTTTGCAGTCCACACAGGTCAGCGCCCGGACCACGCGGTTCCTTGGCGTTTCAGCGCCGCGTCCGCGTGCGGAGAACGTTCGACGGGGTAGAAATGGCGGGCCGAAGCCGATGAAACAGAGAACTACGTCTACGTTATAGCCCTCCAAAACGACACCTAGGAACGGAATCTAACGCGCGGAAATCGTCAATCGACGCGAACATATGGTCTAGATCACTCCTCCGCGAGTTGATAGATTTGCTTCACGAGGTCTCCCCTCGCATACGCGCTGTAGTAACTGCGGCGTAAGAGCTAGGCCGTAGACTCATAACCGCGTAGCCAGATGCGGATGGACGCGAGCTTCACGGCGGCGAGGAAGTTTTCCGCCGTCTTGTCGAAGCGGGTGGCGATACGGCGGAAGTGTTTGATCTTGTTGAAGA
>NZ_JARKII010000027.1:0-5224 GCF_029309855.1 Chelatococcus sp. XZ-Ab1
CATCGTAAGCCCTTGTGATCGCGTCCATGAGCCGATCCCAGACGCCCGCCTTCCGCCATCGGTTGAAGCGGTTGTAGATCGTGGTCGGCGGCCCGTAGCGCGCCGGCATGTCCGCCCACGGCGCGCCCGAGCGCAGGCACCAGAAGATGCCATTGAGCACCCGCCGGTCATCCACGCGAGGCACGCCCCGCGACTTGTTGGGAAGGTGAGGCCGGATCGCCTCCCATTCGAAATCCGTCAGATCGTAGCGGCCCATCGCAAAGCTCCCGAAAAGGAGCTTGAATCACAATCGCCACCGTCAGGGAACCCAGAGCCGTTTATGGGTTTACGGCCTAATGTCTGCACATATCGTGCGCGCCATATCGACAATGCGACACATGGCGTGATTGGAAGGGAGACCTCGTGCCGCCGTCCTTTTTTGGTATCCCCGTCGTCCGGATCGCAATTCCTCCCGAACTGGCTAGTGAGGCGGCGCTTCTTACCTACCTGGGCGTATCGGCCAAAGAACTGAAAAAGATCTGGTGGTTTCGTGGTCGCATGTACCACCAATTCGAGATCGCCAAGGGGAACGGCAAGTCCAGAATCATCAATGCGCCCGACAAGCGCCTCAAATACCTTCAGCGGAAGATCGCCCCGCTGCTTGACCAGCTCTATCGCGTCCGGAATCCAGTCCATGGTTTTGTAGTTGGAAAATCAGTGAAGACAAACGCTTTAACACATCTGCGTAAGCGCTTTGTGCTCAACATCGCCCTGAAGGATTTCTTTCCGACGATCACCGAAAATCGGATCATCGGCGTCCTCGAAACACTTGGCATCGACAGTAGAGTCGCGAGCATCATTGGCCGACTGTGCTGTCACAACGCTTGCTTACCGCAAGGCGCGCCGACGAGTCCCGTCCTCTCCAACATGATCTGCTTTCGCTTAGATAAGGAGCTACTCGCCTTCGCGAAGGCTTCGCGGTGTATCTATACGCGCTACGCGGACGACATCACCCTTTCGAGTCACCAGCCAATGACGGCGCTGTTCGAGGCGGTCCCACCCTCGGGGCATTTCGCCCCCGATCTGCTTGCGCCGGCCTTCCGCAATATCATCGTTACCAACGGATTTTCGATAAACCCCGACAAAGCACACTATGCCGACCGGCACTCGCGTCGAACAGTTACAGGGCTCAAGATTAACGAGCTGCTCAATGTTGATCGCCGCTATGTCCGGAATATTCGGGCAGCACTTTATTCAGTTGAGACCCTAGGAAGGAAAGCTGCACAGGAGAAATTTGAGAGCAGTCATGGCGGTAAATCCGATCTAAGTAAACATCTTGAGGGGAAAATCACTTGGCTCCGACACATCCGGGGCCAATCTGACCCTGTATTTCGATCGATCGCGGTTCGATTCAACGCTAGTTTCCCGGAGCGTAAGATCGAAGTGACACCGACTGCGGCTGAGGTCCGCGATAGGGCTGTATGGGTTGTCGAGCATTTCGAGGGCGAAATGGCGCAAGGCAGTGCCTTCTTCCTCAGGGGCGTGGGCTTGGTCACTGCTGCCCATTGCGTCGCGGGCGTGGAAGAGGTCGAGGTCTACCATCCAAGCAAGCCGTCTAACGCCTTCAAGGCGAAAGTACTCAAGCGCGACGAGCCTCGTGACCTCGCTATTCTCGAACATGCAATCCCGGCCACCGAGTATTTCGAACTTGAGCAGTCGACCCATTCCGTTGTGGTCGGTGAAGGGCTGGTTGCTGTCGGCTATCCAAGCTTTGGCCCAGGCGACAGGCTAAATGTCCGGGATGGGAAGGTGAGTTCGCTGCCCGTCAAACATGGTGTCAAGCTGATCGAGGTCACACAGAAGCTGTCGCAAGGAATGTCCGGCGGCCCTCTCCTTGACCATAACGATGCGGTCGCGGGAATCATTCACAAAGGAGGCCCTGGTGAGGGTCGGGACTTCGCTATCCGGATTGAGATGCTGAACGATTGGCTTGCTGAATAACTTCTAGGTGGAGATGGGAAGACGTTCGATGCTCCTGGTTATCAGATGAAGAGGCGATAGTCGTATGACCCCGCGCCGAACCGCTGGAGTAGCGAGCCGATACGGGCAATTTCACTGGAGGACTGAAGCGTCGCCGGCAGTTTGGTGTAGAGGTCGAACGTGTTCCAGTTCATTTTGGAAAGTCCGAGTATCTCCGCAGATAATTGGTCGAGAGGTGTAACGCCTGCATGACGCCGGATCGTAAGCGGTGCGGGAATACGCCTCTTCCCCTGAAAGTACTTCAGGTTCGGATTGACCGCGGTGGTCGCCCCATGGACCCACAGCAAGGCTGTGAAGTCGTCGAGCTTCATCACGGTGCCCCGCCGTACCGGGTAATTATCCTCATCGATAGTGCCGTTACGGCGCGGCATCGACGCGACGTAACGAAGGGCGCGGTCTTCGACAATTTCCAGCATGTCGACAGTGGCAATTCCGCTGAGCCCGTCGAGCAACCCTTCGCGTTCCTCCTTCAGAAACGGCGTGCGCTTGTGCAGCACGACGCGCCGGGGGAGCTTCATGCGAGCGTCGAAGAAAAGCTGACGAATGGTTTCTCCGGTGCGGCGGGCGTCGTCCCGCGACATGAAGGGGTTCTTGCCCCTTATAATGGGGTTCTCAACCTTGCTCAGCCGGTATTGCAGACCCTCGCCCCGCGCGCTGTAGATGTGGCTGCACCCTAAAACGATGTGATTGCCCTTCGCGGCGTTCCGATCGATACTGAACCCGAGCCCGACATAAGCCGCGTCTTCGTCGAGGCCGCCAAGCACCCACGGCGTGCGCATCCCCTTGACATAGAGCGCGAGCGACAGCCACCACCACACGCGGCACTGCTGGGTATCCGAGAGCGTGTCCTCGGTCAGGAACTGCGTCGCGACTCCGCGCTGGACGGCGTAGGCCTTTACGAAATCATGCACGTCGAATCGCTCGTGCTCGTCGCGGTAGCCGCGCAAATGATCCCAGCGACGCGGGAAGAAAACGAGCACGACGTGTGGCGCATATGAGGAGCGCAGGGCCTCAAGAGCGCCCGTGATCTGCTGTGCGACTGATAGCGCGCCCGTGTGCTCGCCGGTGCTCAAAGGCTCCGCGCAATAAGCCCAGCCCGGCGCGTCTAGTTCGGGAATTTCGATGGGCAGGCCGTAGGCCTGCTGGAAGCCTGGATAATCGACGAGGTAGTCACGCTCCGGGTCGGCAGGACGGTGTCCCTGATTGGCCTTTTGAAGATAGGCGCGTACGTGCGGCGCTTCGGAGCGCGGGCAGATCACGCCGATGCGCAGCGACGGCACAAGCCCTTTGAGCGTGAGCGGATAGTCGAAGGGACGGTTCGCGGCGAGGCCGCGCACCGGATGCGTGTCAGTGTTTGTACCGGTTCCGCGCTTGTCACAGAACAGAAGGGCCGGCTCGGCCAGTTCAAGGCCCCTGTATTTGATAAGGGGTCGAAGGTTTTGCGTGATACTGGCGGCCCGCCCGCCGTGTGGAAGGCCGATCTGCGCGAAGACCGGGGAGCGGCGAACGCGAAACTTGAAGCTCGATCCCGCGCCGCTCGGAAACTCGAAAGAGGACGGCTTTTCCTTCGGGAAGAGCAGACCGCGCCACTTGTTCATCGCAATGTTGAACGGCTTGTTGTGCTGGTAGCCGAGAATGCCGAGCTTGACCGGCCCGGCGACATCGTGAGGCACTTCCGCTCCGTTCTGGTCCAGCACCTTGATTGACGGCTTGAGGACAACGTACTGCGTGCCACCGACGCGGCGCAGAAACACGATGACCGATTCATGCGCATGACACTGCACATTGTCCTGCCGCATCTTCTTGAGCGGCGTTTTCAGCCAAAGCTCAGACTGGCCGTCTGTCTCGACATCGGCGGCCTGCGCCATTGAGCGCACGAACGCTTCGCGCATTAGACTCACAATCGCGCCGTCCTCATAGCGCAATTCGTCGGGACTGACCGGTGTTCTCTCGACCGGCCCTTTGATGTTCTCGCCGAAGCAATCCTTGATTTCGTCCACCGTGCCGAGCGCGAGAATCTTCCCCTTGAAAGGCACTGCGACGACCGGGCGCGCCCCGGTTTGCTCCCGCACCCAGGACCAGACCTTCTCCGATGGCCAGGCGATGAGATCGAAGGAAAGCACCTCCGCCGGACAATCGATCTCGAAGGCGTTGCTCTTGATGAGGGTGTTCGCGCGATGCTCCGCCACCTGAAACGGCGCTCGCGCGAGAAGGTCGGCTGGGGCGAGCGCGGCAATGTCCTTGCGCGCCGCCTCGCGTCGCTCGCCCTCAAGGCAATGCAGTGCAAGCCGCGTCATTAAATCGTCGAAGCCGAGCGCGGGAACGTAGAAAGCCTGCCTGCCGTGTGCTCTCGCATGAGCGATCAGCCGGGCAATCGGCTCTGGAACATCGCCGTCGCCGTAGCCGCACCAATACAGTGCGCCTGTACCCTGCTCTGCGCAGGCAGCATGAAGGGCTTCCATGATGGAGCCGTCGCGCCCACTGTAGCCGCAGACGATCAGGGTGCGCTGGCGCAACTCGTCGATCAGAGCGCGGCGCAAGGCCTCTTCCTGGCGCTGGAGTTCCTCAGGCGTGTTCTTGAGTTCATCGTACCGGTAGTCGCCATGTAGCGAGACGCACAGCAACTCGCCTGCGCTCGCTGGACGGGCAACGCGGCCCTGCGTGTCGATCCCGACCTCGAAAGGCGTAAGGCTGAAATTCGCAGCGGCGCGCGCGGGCAGCCCGTCGAAGTTCGTAGACCAGACGGATCGGACAAGATCGGCCTTGGCGAGGTGGCACAAAAGCCGGTAGCCGATATGCGGCTGCGCGCCGCGCACCTTTTCCTGAAAGAAGGCACGGCGGTCGTCGGCGATGGGAAAGCAGGCGCGAATATAAAAGCCGTACTCGTCGGCCGCCGCGTGCTGTGGGTACATGCCCTGCGCGTCCAACCACTGCTGGACACGACGCTGCACGCTGGGCAGCGACAGCTCGGCGAACTGCTCTTCAAGACCGGGGTTGTTGGTGAGGAACAGGTCTCGTTTCCACTCCCATATGCAGGCTTGCGCCGATGGGATGCCGGAACTGACCGATGCGCCTGCCCCTAGGCCGTAAACCCATAAACGGCTCTGGGTTCCCTGACGGTGGCGATTGTGATTCAAGCTCCTTTTCGGGAGCTTTGCGATGGGCCGCTACGATCTGACGGATTTCGAATGGGAGGCGATCCGGC
>NZ_JARKII010000028.1:0-4648 GCF_029309855.1 Chelatococcus sp. XZ-Ab1
TCGGACGTCAAATGGTCGTTCGGCCGGCCCTACGACATCGACCACGCCATGACCCAGGCCGAGCTGCAGGCGCTCGGCGTCTGGATCGAGCCGACCGGCGAGGTCGAACTGGGCTGGGACGATATCCCATGGCCCGATGCGCCCTGGACCTCGGACGCCGAACACGCACGCTCCGTCGCCATGCTGGCGGCCGTACCGGCCGGAACCGCCTGGGCCGTATTCCGCGACGCGGACGGCGCCGTCATCGGCTATCGCCGCGCGCGCGCTCGCTGGCCCGTGCGGCCGGCACCCGGCGGCATCTATGCCATCGGCAGCAACCGATATGCAGTCGAGCTTTCCGGTGCCACGCGCCTCTATATCGAGGCCATGACCGATTTCGGCGACGGCTTTGGCTCGACGGCATTCAGCGTCGGCTTCGTTCTCTCGGCTGTCCCCGCGGCCGGCTTTGCGCCCGGCGCCCGGTGGCTGCCGGCAGGCGGCATCGTCCCGGCCGGGCCGGTGGTCGCCGAAACCCCTGTCTCCATCGAATTCGGCCGCACCGTGCGCGAGCGCGTGCGGGCCGTCCTGCGCTTCTGAGGAGCGACCATGTCCCACGAGCATCCTTCCGGTGTCCCCGGCGCCTACGACAGGTCGGCGGACCATCCCGATTGGGCGCGCGTGGTCATGCGCGAGGACCGCATCGCCCAGGCGGCGGAGATCAACGAGATCCAGTCGCTCGGCGAGCGCCGCGTGCGCCGCATCGGCAACCTCATCGCCAAGGACGGGGACCGCCAGGAGGGGGCCGATATCATCGTCGATACCGAGGCCGGCACCGTCTCGCTCACCGCCGGCCGCATCTATGTCGCCGGCGATGTGCGTCCCGTCGAGGCGGCGGTCCTCACCGACGTGCCGATGACCGGCGAGGTGCGCGTCGGCGTGCGCCTGATTGGCACGGTTGTCACCGAGGACGATGAGCCGTCGCTGGTCGGCCTGCATCCGGGCACCGAGGGCGAGGGCGAGCCCGGCGCCGCGCGCGTCGCCGAGCACCTCGTGTGGGCGCTTGCCGATGACGAGCAGCCCGGCGAATTCATCTCGGTCTACGTGCTGCGCGACGGCACCGTCATCGACCAGATGCCGCCGCCGGCGCTCACCGGCGTCATCCAGCAGATCGCCCGCTACGACTACGACGCCCTCGGGCACTACATCGTCGACGGCTGCGAGGTGACGCCGCTCGGCCGCATCGGCACGGATCAGGTCTATTCGATCGCGGCCGGCACGGCCAACATCAGCGGCTTCAAGCGGATCAGGGAGACGGCGCTGCGCTATGCCGTGCCCGAGGATCCCGACCTCGAGCCGATCGCGGCCGAGCCGCACACATTCACCGGCCCGACCGGCGGCTCTTCCATCGTCGCGGTGTCGCGTCCGCCGATCGCGGCCGTCACCTCGGCCATCGTCGTCAAGCGCGTGACGGAGACGCTCGTGCGCGGCCCGGTGGCCGGCGGCACGGATCCGCTGCAGTTCCCGGCGGTCGTGGAGATCGAGAGCGTCGTGCAGGGCGGAACGACCTTCGCGTCGTCCACCTATGCCCTTGCCGGTGATGGCGTCTCCTGGGCGCCCGGCGGTGCCGAGCCCGCGCCCGGCTCGTCCTATCAGGTCACCTACCTCTACAACGTCGCCGTCGTGCCGGACAACGTGACCGACCGCGAGGTGACCGTCTCGGGTGGCGTACAGGGCCGGCCGGTGCTCGTCTCCTACACCTCCAAGGTGCCGAGGATCGACCTCATCTGCATGGACGTCATGGGCCGCGCGGCCTACGTGCGCGGCATCAGCGCCCGCAACGGCGGCCTGCCTCCGATCGCACCGACCTCGCTGCTCAAGCTCGCCGAGGTGCACCACAACTGGTTCGGCGCGCCGACCGTCATCAACAACGGCACGCGCAACTATACCTTCGACCAGCAGCGGCGCCTGTTCGGCCGGCTGATCGACGTGCTGGAGACCTTCGACCGCTCCGAGGCCGAGCGCGACATCCTCGCCCGCGAGCCGGTGGCCAAGCGCGGCATCTTCACGGATGCGTTCGTCGACGACTTCTACCGCGATCAGGGCGCCGTGCAGACGGCCGCCATCAACCGCGGTGTGCTGCAGCTCGCCATCGACAATGTGCTGATGCAGCGGGCCGGCTCGGCGATCGAGACCCTGCCGTGGGCGGAGGAGGTGATCGTTAGCCAGCCGCTGCGCACCTCGTCGATGAAGATCAACCCGTACATGAACTTCACCGCCATGCCGGCCGCCCTCGTGCTAGAGCCGGCGGCGGATTTCTGGACGGAGGTGCAGACGCAGTGGACCTCGCCGGTGACGCGTGAGTTCACCGCCGCGCCCGACACGCCACCCGGCTCCACCACGATCAACGAGGTGGTGGAGATCCAGCGCACGCAAGCCGAGTTCCTGCGCCAGATCCCCATCCAGGCGACGATCGAGGGCTTCTCGCCCAACGAGAACCTGTCGAAGCTCACCTTCGACGGCGTCGACGTGAAGCCGCCCGGTACGCAGACGACCGGCCCGGACGGGCGGCTCATAGTCTCGTTCCAGATCCCGGCCAACATGCCGGCCGGTCGCCGCATGGTGCGCGCCGAGGGCGCCGCCGGCGGCTTCGCCCAAGCCATCTTCGTCGGCGAGGGCACGGTCGACATCAACACCATGCGCCGCGTCACGCTGGTGGCGCGGGCGGCGCCCGATCCGGTGCAGATCACCAACATCACCGTGGTCAACCAGATCACCAACGTGGTGATCCGCCAGCCCGAGGCACAGCAGCAGCAGGGGGCCGATCAGTCGAGCGGCGAAGGCGGCTCGTCGGATCCGCTGGCGCAGCCCTTCACATTGCCCGAGCCGCGGCACATCGCGGGGATCAACTTCCGCTTCACCGCGATCGGCAACCGGGCTAACGGCGTGCGCGTGCAGCTCTCCACGGTCCTCAACGGCTATCCGACCAATGAGGTGCTCGCCGAGGCCTTCGTCAACATGCAGACGGTCGAGGTGGGCGAGTTGGTGGAAGCGCGCTTCCGCACGCCCGTGTTCCTGCCGGCCGACCGCCAGTTCTGCTTTGTCGTCCTGACGGCGGATGCCGACCATGCCGTAGCGATCGCCCGGCTCGGCGACGTCGATCCGCTCACCCAGCAGCGCGTCTCGTCGCACCCGTACACCGTCGCGCCGTTGTTCTCATCGGTGAACCGCCTCGCCTGGACGGCGCACCAGGACACGGCGATGCACTTCGAGCTGGTCGCGGCAAAGTTCACCGCCACGAGCCGCACGATCGACCTGTGGACCGGCGAGTTCCAGCAGATCAGCGACGTCCTCGTACGCGGCACGGTCGACATCCCGAGCGACGCCGCCCGGTTCCGCTACGAGCTCGTCAGCGGCTCGACCGTGATTGCGCTGGCGCCTGGGCAGGGGGTCGCGTTCAGCGAGTTCGTGACGGGCGAGGTCACGCTCCGGGCCGTGCTGACCGGCACGGCCAAGGTGGCGCCGATCCTCTATCCGGGCACGACGCTCGTCGGCGGGCGCATCCGCCCCTCCGGCACCTACATCACCCGCGCATTCGACATGGGCAATGCGGTGCGCGTCGCGGCCCTGTTCGCGGCGCGGCTACCGGCCGGCTCGGCGGTCGCGGTCCACGTGGACGGCACCGACAACAACTGGCAACCGCTCTCGGCGGCCGGCGCCGGCGTCCTCGGCGGTGGCTGGACCGAGCCTCGCTATGAGCGGACCAACTTCACCGCCCAGCAAGGGCGCATCCGCATCACGCTGACAGGCAGCCCCGGCGCCCGCCCGTCCATCGCCCGCCTGCGCGCCTATTCGGTCTGAGGGTCACATGGCAGACGTCATCGACAACCGCACGCAGAGCCGCAACTACGCACTGCCGGACCAGAGCAACAAGCTCCGGGATGATGTGGTGCGGCTCATCGAGGCGCTGTCGCAGATCGACGGCGACGTCGGCGCGCTTATCGCGGCCGTGCTCGGCAAGGCTCCATTGGAGCACGAGCACCAGATCGAGCACATCGTCGGTCTCGTGACGGCGTTGCAGGGCAAGGCGGCCTCCGATCACTCGCACCAGCTCGGCGCCCTGCAAGGGGTTGACCTTCAACAGGCCGCCAACGGCATGTTCTTCAAGCTGGTCGGTGGCGTGTGGGTGCCGGCCCAAATCGCCGCCGGCGACATCCGCTCCGGCACCATCGAGGACGCGCGGTTCCCGTCCCACCTGCAGGCGGCGAATGTCCAGGCCATCATCGCCGGGCTGGCGGGCAAGCTCGACGTCGCCGGCGGCGCGATCGCCGGCAATCTGGCGGTCGGGGGAGAGTTCACCTACGGCAAGGCCAAGGCGATCTCGGGCACCGACCTCGATGCTCTGACGACGCCCGGCTTCTACGACGGCAGCAATCTCGCAAATGGGCCAACCGGCGCAGGCAGCAGCACCTGGTACTACGTACAGGTTCAGCGGCACAGCAATTCGGGCCTCTACGTCGAGCAGATCGCGACCGCCCTCAACCACAGCAACGGAGCGAGCTGGAAGCGCCTTTGCGTCAACGGCGCCTGGCAGCCGTGGCGGCAGATGTGGGACGCCCAGACCTTCGACCCTGCGTCCAAGCTCAATATGTCCGGCGGCAATCTGACCGGG
>NZ_JARKII010000029.1:0-1425 GCF_029309855.1 Chelatococcus sp. XZ-Ab1
CATCGTAAGCCCTTGTGATCGCGTCCATGAGCCGATCCCAGACGCCCGCCTTCCGCCATCGGTTGAAGCGGTTGTAGATCGTGGTCGGCGGCCCGTAGCGCGCCGGCATGTCCGCCCACGGCGCGCCCGAGCGCAGGCACCAGAAGATGCCATTGAGCACCCGCCGGTCATCCACGCGAGGCACGCCCCGCGACTTGTTGGGAAGGTGAGGCCGGATCGCCTCCCATTCGAAATCCGTCAGATCGTAGCGGCCCATCGCAAAGCTCCCGAAAAGGAGCTTGAATCACAATCGCCACCGTCAGGGAACCCAGAGCCGTTTATGGGTTTACGGCCTAATCCTTCGCTCGCCCTCCCCCTCACCACATCCTTGCGCGGAGGGGAAAGGGCTTTAAGCGGCTCATGTGATATCGGCGATCGTTCACTTTCCTCGACGGCTCTAGCCTCTCCAACAACTTGCATAACATTACCGACAAGCTTCATTGTCAAATCAATAGACGCCCAAACAGCACCCGGAACTGCCGCAACTGCAATAATAATGCGCGTCAACTCTAACAGAGTGAGGCGCCTCTTCTCCAATTCATCTTCAAATTTTTTCAACTTATCGAGGAGAGCTGATCGCTTCGCCTCACCAAGATCCGCCTTCTCTATTTCCGAGCGAAGAGCCCGCAGGTAGGTCCTTATGCGATCCTTTGCAAAATCTGAGAGAAAGACTGAATCCCTCCTGCCGCGAATGGAATTGCCAATGGCTACTTGAGCGATATAATGGTCGAGGTCCGCTTTAAATTGCTTGTGATCTCGATCATCAAAGCTCGAAATTGGCGGAACGTCCATAGACGAGAAAGGCTCTATTTCAAATCGCTTCGCCACCGCCAACATGACATTCATGAATCCATGGCGAGCTTCATTTAGCAGATCCCAGTCGCCGCCATCATCCAAGTTTAGTCGTCCCCTTACCTCGCGTAGGCGACGCTGGGCGAGTTGGGCAAACCGCAAGAAAGCTGCCTGGGGATCGTCCGGCAACTCATCGAGCTCTTCCTGGGTGATGAAATCAAAAAAATCCATCTGTGCTACTGTGGACCGAACTGCCTTTTAGGCCGTAAACCCATAAACGGCTCTGGGTTCCCTGACGGTGGCGATTGTGATTCAAGCTCCTTTTCGGGAGCTTTGCGATGGGCCGCTACGATCTAACGGATTTCGAATGGGAGGCGATCCGGCCTCACCTTCCCAACAAGTCGCGGGGCGTGCCTCGCGTGGATGACCGGCGGGTGCTCAATGGCATCTTCTGGTGCCTGCGCTCGGGCGCGCCGTGGGCGGACATGCCGGCGCGCTACGGGCCGCCGACCACGATCTACAACCGCTTCAACCGATGGCGGAAGGCGGGCGTCTGGGATCGGCTCATGGACGCGATCACAAGGGCTTACGATG
>NZ_JARKII010000030.1:0-1422 GCF_029309855.1 Chelatococcus sp. XZ-Ab1
CGATCAGGATCTCGCGTTTTCCGGCGTGGTTTGCGGGTCCGACGATGCCTTCGTTCTCCATGCGCTCCATGAGGGAGGCGGCGCGGTTGTAGCCGATCTGCAGGCGGCGCTGGATGTAGGAGGTCGAGGCCTTCTTGTCGCGCAGCACGATGGCCACCGCCTGGTCGTAGAGGTCTCCCCCCGGCGCGCCGAACGACGTGTTGTCGAAGACGGCGCCGTCGGCCTCCGGTGCCGCGCCCTCCTCGTCGGCCGTGACGGCGTCGAGATATTGCGGCCGCCCCTGCGCCTTGAGGTGCGCCACCACCTTCTCCACCTCCTCGTCCGACACGAACGGCCCGTGCACGCGCGTGATGCGCCCGCCGCCGGCCATGTACAGCATGTCGCCCTGGCCGAGCAGCTGCTCCGCCCCCTGCTCGCCGAGGATGGTGCGGCTGTCGATCTTGGACGTCACCTGGAAGGAGATGCGCGTCGGGAAGTTGGCCTTGATGGTGCCGGTGATGACATCGACCGACGGGCGCTGGGTGGCGAGCACGACGTGGATGCCGGCGGCGCGGGCCATCTGGGCGAGGCGCTGGATGGTGCCCTCGATCTCCTTGCCCGCCACCATCATCAGGTCGGCCATCTCGTCGACGATGACGACGATGTAGGGCAGCGGCGCGAGGTCCATGACCTCGTCCTCGTAGACCGCCTCGCCGGTCTCGCGGTCGAAGCCGGTCTGCACCGTGCGCGTGATGACCTCGCCCTTCGCCCTTGCCTCGGCGATGCGGGCGTTGAAGCCGTCGATGTTGCGCACGCCGAGCTTGGACATCTTCTTGTAGCGCTCCTCCATCTCGCGCACGGCCCACTTCAAGGCGACGACCGCCTTCTTGGGGTCGGTGACGACGGGGGTGAGGAGGTGCGGGATGCCGTCGTAGATGGACAGTTCCAGCATCTTCGGGTCGACCATGATGAGGCGGCACTCCTCGGGCCTGAGGCGGTAGAGGAGGGACAGGATCATGGTGTTGATGGCGACGGACTTGCCCGAGCCGGTGGTGCCGGCGACGAGCAGGTGCGGCATGCGGGCGAGTTCGGCGATGACGGGCTCGCCGCCGATGGTCTTGCCGAGGCACAGGGCAAGCTTGAGTCTCGTCTGCTCGAAGTCCTGGGAGGCGAGGAGCTCGCGCAGGTAGACGGTCTCGCGCCTGGCGTTGGGCAGTTCGATGCCGATGGCGTTGCGGCCGGGCACGACGGCGACGCGGGCCGAGACGGCGCTCATCGAGCGGGCGATGTCGTCGGCGAGCGAGATCACCCGCGAGGACTTGGTGCCGGGCGCCGGCTCCAGCTCGTAGAGCGTCACCACCGGGCCGGGATGCACGTTGATGATCTCGCCCTTGACCCCGAAATCCTCCAGCGTGCTCTCCAAAAGTGCCGCGTTCTGCTCGA